>JBJEFS010000092.1:0-10819 GCA_051874325.1 Anaeroplasma sp. | reverse complement strand
ATGTCATAAAATAGGTGTTTTATGACATGAATTAAAAAATGGGGAAACACAAAAATTAAAAAAAATTAAAAAGTACTTGAATTTATTAATTGGTTTGTGTTATAATGATTAGGCATTGTGAGATGGTCTGGTGGTGTAGTGGTTAACATGCTAGTCTGTCACACTGGAGATCGCGGGTTCAAGTCCCGTCCAGACCGCCATGCTTTGATGCACCCATAGATCAATTGGATAGATCGTTTGACTACGGATCAAAAGGTTAGGGGTTCGAATCCTCTTGGGTGCGCCATATTGAAAATATATCTCTGATAGAAAATCAGAGATTTTTATTTTTTTCTCAATTTAGTTTAGTCGTTTTCACTAAAATAATGGCTTTTTTCATAAAAAAATAAGGTAATAAAGAGTGGCTTTAAGTTGTTTTTTAGATAATGAAAAAATTGAATAAGTAATTAAAATATAGTACAATATAAATAATAGTAAATGAATGAAAGGTGAGTTTTTTCAGAATTACTATTTTGTTATATTTTAAATATCAAGACATACAATAATATATTAGACTAACGTTAAGTGGTTGAGGTATGTCAAATATAGATTGGAGAAGATTTTTGATGTTTGATACCGCAATAATTGGTACTGGACCAGCTGGTCTATCAGCTGCATTGACATTACATTCTTTAAATGTAAGTTTTATTTGGTTTGGTTCAAAGGAATTATCACAAAAAGTTTTTAAAGCAGAAAAAATAAGAAATTATCCAGGATTAATAAATGTATCTGGCAATGAAATGAAGGATATATTTTTAAGTCAGATTAAGGAAATGAATGTTGAAATAACGGATAAGATTGTTACTGGTGTATATGATCTGACATCTCATTATGGGATTTTATGTAATCAAGATATGTACGAAGCTAAATCAGTCATTTTGGCAACTGGAGTAGAAAGCTTTAAAAACATTCCAGGTGAATTAGATTATGTTGGACAAGGAGTAAGCTATTGTGCAACATGTGATGGATTATTATATAAAAATAAAGATATTGTAGTAGTATGTACAGATAAAGAATACGAAGAAGAGGTTAAGTATTTAGCTAGTATTGCCAATAGGATTTATTTTTTTCCTATTTATAAGAATGTAAATGTAAATATAGAAAATGTTGAAATAATAAATTCATCACCTCGTGAGATAAAAAAAGATAATAAAAAAATGTATGTATATTATCAAAATAAAGAAATTATAGTTGATGGAGTATTTATGTTGAAATCATCTATAGCGCCAAATATTTTGGTATCTGGGCTAAATATTGACAATGGACATATTATAATTGATAGAATGTGCCAAACAAATATGAAAGGCATATTTGCGGCTGGTGATTGCACTGGAAGGCCATATCAATATGCTAAGGCTGTTGGTGAAGGGAATATTGCAGCTCATTCAGTAAAAAAGTATTTAAGTGAAAAATAATATGAGGATATAAAGATGTTAACAAAAGAGAATTATAGTTTGTATATTAAAATATTAGAAGAGGAATTAGTTCCTGCAATGGGATGTACAGAACCTATATCGATTGCTTATGCTGCAGCAAAAGCTAGACAAGTTTTAGGTTGTATGCCAATATCTGCTAGAATAGGCGTTAGTGGGAATATTGTAAAGAATGTAAAAAGTGTTACTGTACCACATACTGGTGGTATGAGAGGAATAAAGTCTGCTTTTATGGCAGGTATAATTGCTGGAAATGCTGATAGTGCACTTGAAGTATTATCTAATGTTTCTGAGGAGCAAGTCAAAAGAATTAACAAAGAAATAGATAAATTTAATTTAGATATTTATGTTCCTGATGATTCTTTAGTGTTTGACATTAGAGTGGAATTGAAAAGTGAAAGTCATAAATCATTTGTTAGAATTATAAATAATCATACTAATATTGTTCAAATTAAATTAGATGATAAAACAATTTATGAACATGAAATAATTAATAAAAAAAGAACAGATAGAAGTATATTAAACGTAAAGGATATAGTTGAATTTGCTGATGTTGTTAATATTAAGGATGTTGAAGAAATACTTTTAAGGCAAGTAAATTATAATATGGACATTGCTTTAGAAGGTTTGATTAATGAATATGGTGCAAATATAGGAAAAACAATTTTGAAATCATATCCTGAAAATGTGAAAACAAAAGCTCAAGCATACGCAGCAGCAGCAAGTGATGCAAGAATGAATGGTTGTGAAAAACCTGTTATTATTAATTCTGGTAGTGGTAATCAAGGAATCACAGCATCTATACCAGTTGTTGTGTTTTCAAAGGAATTGGGAGCTTCTAATGAAGAACTATTTAGAGCATTATGTGTTTCTAATTTAATAACTATTCATTTGAAATCTGGAATAGGGACTTTGTCGGCATATTGTGGTGTTGTTTCAGCTGGGGCTGGTGCTGCTTGTGGAATTGCCTATTTGAAGGGTGGAAGACTTGATGTAATATCACATGTATTAGTAAACTCTCTAGCAATTGATTCGGGAATTATATGTGATGGTGCTAAAGCTAGTTGTGCTGCTAAGATTGCAACTGCAGTTGAAACTGGCATTTTAGGATATGATATGTATATTAATGGTAATCAATTCTATGCAGGTGATGGAATTGTAAAGCATGGAGTAGAAAAAACTATTCAAAGTGTATCACGACTTGCAAGAAAAGGAATGTGTGAAACTGATAAAGAAATAATAAAAATTATGATTGAATAATATGGAGGTAATATGGAGGATATTGAATTTTTAAAAGAGATTACTGATTTGCCAGGTGGATCAGGTAGTGAAGATTTAGTAAGAAATGTCTTAAAGAGAGAAATATCAAAGATTACAAGCTGTCAAACAGATGCCATAGGAAATGTGTATGGCTCAATTGGAACTGGACCTAAGGTTTTAGCGGTTGGACATATGGATGAAATTGGTTTTATGGTTAGAGGAATAACTTCAGACGGATATATTCAACTTGGAAATGTTGGTTTTGTTTTTTCATATGGTATATTATGTCAAGAATATACTATTTGCACTAATAATGGATTTATTAATGGAATAATTGGTAAAAATCCTGACCAAGGGAAAAAACAAGGAAATGAATTTCCTGATGTTGAGGATGTTTTATTAGATATTGGTTGTAAATCTAAAGAAGAAGTAGTAAATTTGGGTATTGAAATTGGTAATGCAGTAATTGCTAAATCTCATTTTATGTTACTTCAGAATAATGAGATTTTAGCAAAAGCTTGGGATAATAGAATAGGATGTGCCATTTCTATTAGAGTAATGCAAGAACTTAATAAAAATTTAAAAGTTACTTTTATTGGTGGTGGAACTGTTCAAGAAGAAGTAGGATGCCGTGGTGCTAGAGCGTTAGGAATAAATATAAAGCCTGATATTGCTTTTTCATTGGATACTTCTCCTGCAAGTAATGAGGATGGCTTTATAGTTGGGAATGGACCTCAACTTTTTGTAATGGATTCAAGCACTTTACCTAATAAAAAATTATTGGATTTTGTTAAAAAAATTGCTAAACAAAATAATATTCCTTATCAGCTTTCATATTTAAGAAGAGGTGGTACTGATGCCTCAGAATTTCAAAATATATCTGGTGGTACCCCAACTTTAGCGATAGGAATTCCCGTTAAATATATTCATACTCCAACTTCAGTTATTTCTTATAATGATTATAAAAATACTATTAGATTATTAAAATTGATTGTTGAAGCTTTGGATGAAAAAGTAATAAAAGAAATTTCATTATTTTAAAAAACCGCAATTGCGGTTTTTATTGATAATTTTTTTATAGCAATATATTATGCATACTAGTCAAAAAATTGTATAAATTAGGATATTTTGTGAAATAATTTTCTTGAAGGATGATAAAAATGTGATATAATGTTATTCGGAGTGATAATTGTAGGAGTGATGTTATGAGAATAGGTGTTTTAACCTCTGGTGGAGATGCTCCTGGTATGAATGCTACAATTCGTTCCGTTGTTCGTGCAGCACTTGCGGATAATGATCAGGTATTTGGTATTTATGATGGGTATCGTGGACTTGTTGAAGGAAAGTTGGTTGAATTTACTCGTAAGGATGTATCTGAAATACTAAATAAGGGTGGTACTATTTTAGGTACTGCAAGACTTCCAGAATTTAAGTATGAGCAGGTACGTAATTTAGCTATTAAGCAACTTCAAAAGCATGATATTGAAGCATTGATTTGTATAGGTGGTGATGGTACCTATACAGGTGCACTTAGGCTTCATGAAATGGGCATAAAAACTATTGGTGTTCCTGGTACTATTGATAATGATATTGCCTCAACTGATTTTACAATAGGATTTTCAACTGCTTTGAATACTGCATGTGAAGCAATAGATAAATTAAGAGATACATCATCCTCTCATCAAAGATGCTCTATAATTGAGGTTATGGGTAGGCATTGTGGTGATCTTGCATTATACTCTGGTTTATGCTGTGGTGCAGAATATATTATTACCAATGATACTGGTTTGGATAAGGAAAGACTATTAAAGGATTTAAAGCAAAATCGATTGGCAGGCCGTAAGCATGCTATCGTCGTTATTTCTGAGAATTTAACGGATGTTTATCAATTAGCTAAAGAAGTAGAGGAATATTCTGGTTATGAATGTCGTGCTACTATTTTAGGATATATTCAACGTGGTGGTACTCCAACACCTGAAGATCGTTTGCTTGCCGCTAGATTAGGTAAGTATGCGGTAGACCTTCTTCACGAGGGTATAACTGGAGTTGCTGTTGGAGTTGTTAAAAATGAACTCCATTACACTCCAATAATGGAAGCATTGGCTATGAAAAATGAGCCCAATGAGGAGTTAAATAAATTAGTACAAAAGATATCATAAAGGAGATTATTGAGATGAAAAAAACAAAAGTTGTTTGTACAATTGGACCTGCTAGTGAGCAAAAGGATTGCCTAGAAAAATTAATTGGTACTGCAGGAATGAACGTAATGCGTATGAATTTTTCTCATGGTGATTATGATGAGCAAGGATTCCGTATTAAGAATGTTAAGGCATTAAATGCTGAAAAAGGCTGGTTTACTGGTATGTGTCTTGATACTAAGGGACCAGAAATTAGAACAGGTTATTTAGAGAATGATGAACCAGTTATGCTTCATAAGGGTGATATAATTCGTATTACAATGGATTATTCATATTTGGGAAATGCTCAAAAGGTTGCTATTTCTTATGCTGGTTTATATGATGATATTTCAGTTGGTGGAAGGATTCTAATTGAAGATGGTAATTTAACTTTAAAGGTTATTGAAAAGGATGAAGCTACTCATGAATTAATTTGTGAGGCTCAAAATGATCGTAAGCTAAAGAATAAGAGAAATTGTAATGTTCCAGGTGTTATTTTAAATATGCCTTATATCTCACCTAAAGATAAGGCAGATATGGAATTTGCATGTGATCAAGGATTAGATTTTATTGCTGCTTCATTTGTTCGTCGTGCTGATGATATTAGACAAATTCGTGAAATATTAGCTGCAAAGGGTAATACTCATATTAAGATTATTTCTAAGATTGAGAACCAAGAGGGTGTTTCTAATATGGAAGAAATTGTTAGATTATCTGATGGTGTAATGGTTGCTCGTGGTGATTTAGGTGTTGATGTTGATGCTTGGGATTTACCACAAATTCAAAAGGATATGATTTATTTAGCACAATCTACTGGTAAAATTGTTGTATGTGCTACTCAAATGTTAGACTCTATGCAACAAAATCCAAGACCAACTCGTGCAGAAGTTAGCGATTGTCATAATGCAGTATTAGATGGTACTGGTGCTACAATGCTTTCTGGAGAATCTGCACAAGGTGATTATCCATTTGAAGCAGTTTCATATATGGCTAAAATTGATGAAAAGGCTGAGGATTCAATCGATCATCAATTAATGATTGAAAATGTTGTGTATGGAAAAGAGGAAAAGAATGAAGCAGATGCATTAGGTTTAGCTGCAGCTACTCTTGCTTGTGTTTTTGAAATACCAGCAATTGTTGCTGAGGGTGATGTTGATTTAGCCTTAGCTATTTCTCAATATCGTCCTGCTGCTGATATATTCTTTGCTTGTTCAAATGCAGACGATTGTCGTACATTATCAATCGTTTGGGGTGTTCAAGCAGTATTAGGTAACTTAAATGATGCTTTAGCAAAGGCTAAAAATGCTTTAGGACTTTCTTCAGATGATCAAGTTGTTACTATAATTGATAAGAAATTAGAATTAGTTAATATTCAATAATTGATAATAAATTATTTATTAAAATAGTGGGTAAGCTCACTATTTTATTTTTAAGGAGTATTTATGTTTAAAATAGGATGTCATTTATCGATAAGTAATGGATTTGTATCAGCAGCAAAAGAAATTATTTCTATTGGTGGTAATACATTTCAGTATTTTTCTAGAAATCCTCAAGGAGGTAAGGCAAAGTCTTGGAGTCAAAAGGATTTTGAAGAATATGTAGCATATGCTAAGAATAATGGTATTGAGCAGATTTTATGTCATGCTCCATATACGTTAAATGCATGCTCTGCAAATGATGATACAAGGGAATTTGCTAGGATGGTCTTTACTGAAGATTTATCTAGACTAGAGAATTTTGATAACGCATTATATAATTTTCATCCTGGAAGTCATACTGGTCAAGGAATTGAACAGGGTATTAATAAAATAGTAGAAATATTGAACGAGGTAATGTTTCCAAATATGAAAACTACTATATTACTTGAATTAATGGCAGGTAAAGGTAGTGAAATAGGAAGAAATTTTGATGAAATAAAAGAAATTATTTCTAGATTAAAATATCCAAAGCATATTGGTATATGTTTAGATACATGTCATGTATATTCAGCTGGATACGATATTGTCAATGATTTAGACGCAGTATTAGCTGAATTTGATGAAAAAATAGGACTTAGTAGATTAAAGGCTATTCATTTGAATGATTCTAAAACACCTTTTTCTTCGTTCAAAGATCGTCATGAAAAAATAGGTGATGGAAGTATTGGTTTAGATGCTATAGTTAATATTATTAATCATCCTAAGCTAAAGAACTTACCTTTTTATCTGGAAACACCAAATGAACTAGATGGCTATAAAAAGGAAATTGAAATATTAAAGTCATATCGAAATGATTAGGGAAACCTAATCATTTTTATTGCTATTATTGAGTGAATTTTTCCTTTAAAATAGCTATTAATAGTTTTATAATATAAATTAGCGAGGTGGAAGAAAAATGATAAAATTTATCAAAAGTATGATGTGGTTTGTAAAGAAAAATTGGTATCGATATGTTTTAGTAGTATTTTTTGGTTCTTTATTGTCATTATTAAATCTACTTCCAGCAACTATTATAGCTAGACTTACAAGTGGTATTGAGCATGATAGCTTAACAACAAATTATATAGTTTATAAGGTTTTTATTCCATTTGTTATTACTATGATAGCAATCTATTTGGTTGCTACAACAAAAAGACTATGCCAAAATCGATTAACTACTACCTTATATTATGCTCTTCATTCAAAATATATGGAAAGAATCTTAAATCAGGATGCATATTTCTTTGAAAGGTTTCAATCAGGTGATTTATTAACTAGGGCATTAGGAGATATTAATACAGTTAAGTTTAGTGGTGGCAATAGATTGTTAAATATTTTTGTTGAATCTTTAACAGTTGTTGTTACTTTTATAGCAATGATTTTTATAAATCCTATTCTTGCAATATTTTGCTTTGTACCTCTTTCATTTATTTTTTTTGCTAATATTTTTTTACGTGCTAAAGTAAAGAGAAATTGGAAGATAGTTAGAGAAAAGCATTCTGAAATGGGAAATATTATTTTGGAAAGCATTACAAATGTTAGAACAATTAGAGCCTTTTCTAAAGAAAATGAAGATTATGAACAAAATATCAAATATTCCAATGAAGCATATTTAGTTGAAAAAGATAATTTAAAAATCAATGTCATTTTTCAGCCAATGTTTCAGCTTATTGTAGCAATTTCGACAATAATATGTTATGCATTAGGGGCATTTTTTTATAATATTGGACAAATAACAGAAATATCGGATTTAGTCAAATTTGTTATGTACTTAAACTTATTTCAATCACCATTAACTAATATTGGAAATATGCTTAATAATTTTTATCAATCATTGATATCTGCAGACCGTTTAAATGAAATATATAATTCTAAAAGTGAAGTATTGGATAATACGGATTCTATGGAATTAACACAAATATATTGCATTGAATTTAAGAACTTTTCATTTAGATATGATGGCGATACGTTTAATACTTTGAGTAATATTAATTTACTAATTGAACAGGGTAAAACGATTGGAATTGTTGGTAAAACAGGAAGTGGAAAATCAACACTAGTTAGACAATTCGTTAGGCAATTACCAATCACTAAAAATACATTTTTTATTAATAATAAAAGTATCGAAAGCTACAACCAGAATTCGGTTAGAAAAATGGTTAGTTACGTTCCACAAGAGCATGTTTTATTCTCAAGGAGTGTAAAAGAAAATGTGGCTTTAGGTGCTATTGCTGCAACTAATGATGATATTGATAATGCAATAATGCTTGCAGATTTTTCGAAGGATATTGATAATTTACCCGATGGACTTGATACAATAGTAGGTGAGTATGGTGTAACACTTTCTGGTGGTCAGAAACAAAGACTTGCAATTGCTAGAGCGTTTCTAAAAAACTCTGACATTTTAATTTTAGATGACTCATTATCAGCAGTTGACGGAAAAACTGAAACTAATATTATTAATACCTTAAAACAATATCGAAAAGATAAAACAAACATAATTGTTGCTCATAGATTGTCAGCTGTAGTTCATGCTGATGAGATTATTGTATTAGATAAAGGTAGAATAGTTGAAAGAGGAACTCATAGTTTTCTTATGAGTTTACACGGCTGGTATTATGAGCAATTTACATCTCAACAAATGACTAAGGAGGAAAATTAATATGGCGCATGAGAAGCATATTATGAAAAAAACCACCTTGTTAAAACGCACTATTCCGTATATTAAAAAAGAAAAAAAATTATTTTTTGTAACTATATTATTATGCTTTGTTATATCTATTACGTCAGCATTGACACCATTTATAACTAAAAAAATTTTAGATAGTTATTTGCCAAATGGTAATTATAATATGATTATTAATAGTCTAATAATATATGCTATACTTATTTTAGTATTGACAATATCTAGATATACCTTTTCCTATATTAATTCTTTAACAGGAATGCACATAGAAAAAATGATTAGAGAAGAAGCAATTGAAAAAATAAATTATTTACCAGTAGATTATTTTTCTTTAGAACCAGATGGTAAAATAGTATCAAAGATTACATCTGATAGTGGTGGAGTAAGAGTTTTTTATACAACAATGTTTTCAATTTTTAATGCAATACTGAATATTTTAATTGTTTATTTCGGTGTTATTATACTAGAACCATGGTTAGGTATTTTAATATTATTAATTGTCCCAATCTTAATTTTATGGGTCACATTATATCGTAAAAAGGTTCATAGATATTACGTTGATTTAAGAGAGACAGGTTCAAGAATAACTGGTAAGCTAAATGAATTAATTACTGGAGCTTTAATCATTCAGGATTTTAATAAAGAGGATGAGATGTTAGAAGAATATAATGGATTATGCCGTAGATATGTTAAGAATGATCGAATGGCTAATACAATAAATATGTATTTTGGCTGGGAATTATTATCATTAATTAAAAGAACAGCTGAGATTTTGCTTTTAATGTTTTTAGGTTTTTCGAGTATTAATGTAGGTGGTGTAGTAGTTAGTATTGGACTAATTTCAGCTTTTGTTGAAAATTTAGATAAAATGATTAATCCAATTAATGCTATATTCAACAATTTGAATGAGCTTGAGGATTCAATGGTTGGAGCAACAAGAGTGTATATGTTTTTAGATGAAGAAAATGACACGAGAGTGAATGAAGGTATAGAAGCTCCTTCTAATATTACGGGAAGTGTTGAATTCAAAAATATATCATTTTGCTATGTTGAAGGAAAAAATGTATTAAATGACGTTTCACTGAGTGTTGAAGCTGGTAAAACAATAGGTATCGTTGGACATACTGGAAGCGGTAAATCATCTTTAATGAATTTATTACTAGCGTATAATGATTATCAAAGTGGTGAACTATTAGTTGATGGTGTAGATATAAAGACATATAATAAGGCATCATATCGAAAAAATTTAGGCATTGTTCTTCAAACACCAGCCCTATTTGCAGGAACAATTAAGTCAAATATAACTATGAATAGAGATTATTCTGATGATGAAGTAATATCTGTGCTAGAGGCTGTTGGAGCAGGGTATTTGCTTGATAAGACAGAGTTTGGCTTAAATATGCCTATTTCATTTAGAGGCGAAAATCTATCATTAGGGGAGAAGCAATTAATTTCTTTTGCAAGAATTTTACTTAGAAATCCTAAAATATTAGTATTAGATGAAGCAACTGCTAATATAGATTCTGATACGGAATGTAAGATTAAAAAAGCTATGGATATTGTATCAAAGGGAAGAACGACATTCATTATAGCCCATAGATTATCTACTATCAAAAATGCAGATGAGATTATAGTTCTTGATAAAGGTAGGATTGTTGGTAAAGGCATGCATGAAGAATTATATAATGATTGTATACAATATAAAGAAATGTATGATAGTCAATTTAAAAAAAATATAAATTGCTAATTTTATATAAAATTGTTATA
>JBJEFS010000091.1:0-2482 GCA_051874325.1 Anaeroplasma sp. | reverse complement strand
CTCCTTACTTTAAATATAGCCTATAAGCCTTTTAAAAGCCATTTAAAGGACGTTTAAAAGTATTTTGATAAACTATACTATCATACTTTAAATGGCCTGTATTGGGCTTATATGACGTTAATTTTAACTATTGACTTTTCCAGTATATTTATGATATACTAGAAGAAACTTCTGGATTTAGAAAAAATGAAGTTTCTTCAGCTTGGCATTTGTTATTGGCTTTAACAAGTGCCATTTTTATATCATAAGTAACCATTAAAAAATCTCTCCTAAAAACTGTTCTTGTACTAACTTTAAATCAGAGGCTTTAATGATGTCGCCACTATTAACACCTAATTCTATAACCGCATTGAATAGTTTAACTGCCATTCTTAGACTTTCACGTTCAGCAAGTTTCAAAAGAACTCCTATTCCTTTAGGTTCAACATTTGGAAAGATATGTTGCATTTCTTCAACTGTGTAAGAGTTACTAACCTTTGGACGAACGAATATTCTAGTTCTAACTTGGTCAAACTCTGTACATCTTGCACCCATAACCATTTGATTATATATCTTATTGTTACCAGATAGAAGTATACCTACATGAGCCTTATCATTAAGATTTCTAACCGCTTGGATTGCGTTAAAAGTTAGTTGGTCAGCCTCATCAATGATGATAAGCCTATTTGAATTACTCAAAACGGATATTAACATCTTTTCAATTTGTCCTTTACTTCCTGATGCTCTTTTACCTATTGCAAGGGCAATTTCTTTTAATATTGCCGTTGGTGATGATGTGCATATACTAGCAGTAACAAAGATAACTCCAGTATTATTCTTAGCATAGTATTCAAGAGCGGTTGTCTTACCTGCTCCAGCGTCACCAGATAATAGAACCACCTCACAATTTTTGTGAGCATACTTAACCGCAAATAATGAAGTTTTAGTATTCTTTAAGTTTTTATAGAATACTGTATTATCAACATTTTCAAGACGTTCATTAGCTAATACTAAGTATTTTTCAATGCTATTAGCTACTTCTTCGTTATCACCCTTATATGTACCACCAATAAACTGAGAAATTACAGTATTTGAAATTCCTGTTTCCTTGGCTATTTGAAGTTGAGTTTTCTGGGATTTTTCCATAAATTCAAGAAGTTTCACAATAGTTTCACTATACATAAAAAATTCCTCCTTACGCATTCTTTTCATAGTATTCAAACATTATTTCTTCCATTCTGTTTTTGTTGTTTTCTTTCTCTTCAACATGGCTATTATCTAAACTTTTTTCAGCCTCTATTGAATAGTGTGTAGATACCGTTTGAACCTCAACATCTTGATTTTGGGATTGCTCTTCTTGGTATTGTAATTCTTCCAATTGATATTGAGCTATCAAATCAAAGGTATTTTTATCTTGTTTTGGCTTATACTTCTTAACAAATTGACGGACTGCACGTTTTTCTTTACCTGCTCTAATATAATCTTCTTCGTTGCAACCTCTGAAAGGTGTTTTTAATTTAGAATGTGCTGAACATATATAGTTATATTCTGTATCAAAGATATATACTACTTCTAAATCATCTGGGTCATATGTTACCATTACTTTTTTATCATAATATGGAAGTAGTTTTCCATTGCTATTGATAAACATATTATTATATAACGCAATACCGTTCTTTTGTACTGTTCTTTCAACTGTTTTTCCAAAGAGTAATCTTAAAGCATTGGTATCGTTGACTTGTCTAATAGTAGTAAGATTTTCACTATATACTTGATTTGGTGTTTTTCCGTCCATTCCCTCACCATGATGAGCAGTATTATTATACTCTTCAACATACTTAGTAAGCTGTTCTATATAAAACTCTAAAGTAGGGATATTCTTATCTTTATCTAGAACTTTGTTAGTCTTTTGCATATGCTCTGGACGTTTCTTAGCATCATTACCTCCATATGAATAGAACATCTTTCCAAAGCGTTCTTCTAAGGTACGGAAAAATCTTTCTACTGGTTTTGCTTGTCCATGATATGGTGTAGCCGTGATTTTGCCTATTCCCAAAACATTCATTACTGATAATGGATACTCTTCACTTAATTCCTTAGCAGTGTAATCTTTTCCATTATCTGTGTAAATTTCTTTAGGAACTCCATATTGTTCTATACCTAATCTTAAACATTTCTTGACTACTGTTGTATTAGGGTCAGCCTCTCTAACGATAAAAGACATTATCTTAGTAGACTTTATATCCGTGAAAACTGTTAGCCATGGTCTGATAACGTGTCCAGTGTTATTCTTCACAAATACGTCACATCTATGATGGTCGGAACACCATATATCATTGGATAGTAAGCCACTCTTATCCCTTATCATACTTGGTAGAATATCGTTAAAGGCTTTCGTTCCTACTCTGTATCTCTGTATTGCATACTCTGGAATGGTTTTAACCTTTCTTTTAAATGCTGATACTGATGGCACATCTGGAAACGCTAACTTTACCTTATCATA
>JBJEFS010000090.1:0-38744 GCA_051874325.1 Anaeroplasma sp. | reverse complement strand
GCTGAGGCAGAGGAAGAACTAGTAGCTGAGGCAGAGGAAGAACTAGTAGCTGAGGTAGAGGAAGAACCAGTAGCTGAAATTGTAGTAAAAACATCAGAAGATAATAAAGTTGGTCTAGAAACTCAGCCTATAGAGAAAACAAAAAAAGGAAGAACTTATAATGGTAAGTATGAAATTTTCCAAGTGGCTGATGGATATGCATACCATTTAAAAGCTTCTAATGGAGAAATACTTGTAACTTCTGAGACTTATAAATCACGTGATGGTGTAATAAAGGCTATTAATGCTGTTAAGAGAAATCTGGAGAATGGTGAAGTCCGTATTTTTGCCGATAAAAAAGGGAAATATAAATTTAAGTTAGTTTCTAAAAATTATAGAGTTTTAGCAATTTCTTCAAATTATCCATTAGAGAAAAGTGCTGCTAGAGCATCACAATCTTTTAAAAAATTTGCGATGAAGGCTGATATTGTAGATGTTGAACTAGTTGATGCAGATGCAAAAACAGCTACAATAATCCAAATAAATATTAAAGATGATAAACCAGATGGCAAGTTCATTATTGAAAAATTTGATGGTGAGTATTGTTGGGACTTAAAAGCTTCTAATGGTCAAATTCTATGTCAAGCTGATGGCTACACATCAAGAGCAGGATGTCTATATTCTATAGATACATTTAAGAAAAATGTCGAAACAGGAACATTTAAATGTGTTAAAGATAAGACTGGTATGTATTGTTATAAGCTTTATACAGCTAATGGAAGGATTTGTGCTGTAGGGGAATCTTATTCTACAAAGGCTGGGGCTGAATCAGCAGCAAATTCTGTTGTCTCTTTCTATAAAAAAGCCGAGATTATCGAAATAAAATCATGAATATAAATGGGGTTATCCATTATAGGATAACCCTAATTTTTGGAGGATTTATGGATATTAAATTACCTGTGTATATACAAAAGGGTATTTTATCTGGTGCAAAAAAAGATAGTAAGTATATTAAAGGAAAAATTACAAGAATTGTAATTGCAGATTCAGAATATATACAAGTTTCATTGTTTACTTCAAAGCAAGTATTTCATAAAAACTATAAAGACGAGGATGTTAATGATATAATTAAAGAATTATTTATAAATAATTTTAACAATCTAGAGCTTTATACAAAAGACCATATTTATTATTATCGTTTGACAGCTAAGGGTAGATTACTCACAAACATTAAGAAAAACACTGAATTTATTAGTGTAGTTCCACATAATAATAAAAAGAATTATTTGATTCCAGAAGGTAAGGTAGTTCCTGCTTTAATTGATTTAGGAATTATGATGGATGATGGTAGAATAACAAAAAGTGGATTTGATAAGTATAAGCAAATAAACAGATTTATAGAAATTATTGATGATTGTATAAAAAATGATACATATTTAAAAATAATTGATTTTGGCTGTGGAAAAAGTTATCTAACATTTATATTATATTATTACTTGGTATATATTAAGAAAATTGATTGCGAAATAATTGGTCTTGATTTAAAGGAAGATGTAATAAATAAATGTAATGCTTTAGCAAAAAAGTATTCTTATAGTAATTTAAATTTTTATGTTGGTGACATTGCTAAATATAGTCAGACAAATGATGTTGATATGATTATTACCCTTCATGCGTGTGATACAGCGACTGATTATGCTTTATATCATGCGATTAATATGAAGTGTAGATATATATTTTCTGTCCCATGTTGTCAGCATGAAATAAATTCTAGATTAGATTCTAAGCATCTTCATTTTATGAATAAATTTGGTATTTTAAAAGAAAGATTTTCATCTTTGGCAACAGATGCTATTAGAGCCAATATATTGCAGTATTATGGATATAAAACTAATGTTATGGAGTTTGTTGAATTTGAAAATTCTCCAAAAAATCTTTTAATTAGGGCTGTTTTAACTGATTCGAAAAATTATAAAGCATTAGAAGATGTTAAACTTTTTATTGAAGAATTTGGAATTAATCAAACTCTTTATGAACTTTTATTTAAAAATGATTTAATTTAAAACATTATGAAAAAGGATAGTAAAGCTATTCTTTTTTTTTGCTTTAATACATATTATATTTCAGGTGATTAGAATTGTGTGGAATTTATGGAATTGTTGGAAAAACAACAACGACTGAATTATTAAATAAATTGGAACTATTAGAATATAGAGGGTATGACTCATGTGGAATAGCTTATTTATTTAAAAATAGACTTTTTATAAATAAATCTATTGGTAATATAAATAAGCTTAGAAAAGAAGTATATAATCATAATATTGAGATGGCGATTGGTCATACAAGATGGGCTACTCATGGTATTGTAAATACAGTTAATGCTCATCCACATACAAGTGATAAAAAAAGATTTTATGTTGTTCATAATGGTATGATTGACAATTATAAAGAAATAATTGAAAAATATAAGATTAATACTAAAACAGAAACTGATACAGAAATCATACCTTATTTATTAGATTATTTGACTGAAAAAAATAGAGTTGTTGATGCACTTCATGAATTACAAAGAATTATTGTTGGTAGCTATGCTATTGTTGTTTTTGATAGATTGAATAATGATTGTATTTATTTTTTGAAAAATAAATCCCCGTTATTATTAGCAATTAATAAAGCGAGTGTTGTATTATCATCGGACCAAATTGCATTTGAAGACGAGTCTAACGTTACTATTTTAAATGATTATGATTATGGATATATTAATAAAGGTAGCTATCGAATTTTCAGTAATAAAGTAAATGAACGATGGAATACATTTTATAAAAATGATTCTTATATTATAAATAAAAAAACAGAGCATTATATGCTAGATGAAATATTATATCAGGATAAAATGATTGAAATAATAACATCTAATTATAATAAAATAAATATTAATACTTTTAATGATTTGCTAGATAAGAATAAAGAAATTGTTTTTGTTGGAGCCGGAAGCTCTTATTACGCATCTATGATTTTAAGTAGTTACTATGAAAGAAAACTAAAAAAAAGATGTTATGCTATTATTGCATCAGAAATAATGAGTTTTAATATCTTATATGAAAATACTTTATTTATTTTTTTATCACAATCAGGTGAAACAGCTGATTTATGTATAGCGTTGAATATTTTGAAGCAAAAAAAATATGAAGTTATTTCTTTATGTAATAATGTTAATTCTACCCTAGGATACAATAGTGACTATATTTTTCCGTTATTTGCTAAAAAAGAAATATCGGTAGCTTCAACGAAGGCATTAACCTCAATGATTTATGTTGGAAGATTATTAATTAATAAAACAATGCTAGATGAATCATATAAACTTATTAATGACATAAGAAAAGTGTTTGAAAAAAGAAACGATATTATGCTTGTAGGACAAAAAATTGCAATATCTAATTGTATTTTTTTTATAGGGAAAAATATTGATTATCCAATTGCTTTAGAGGCATCCTTAAAACTAAGAGAAATATCATATATACACTCGTTTGCTTTTCCTGCAGGAGAATTAAAACATGGAAGTATTGCTTTAATCGATAATAAATCGTCGGCAATAGCAATTGTTTCAAAAAAAGAAGATATAAATTTGGTTAAAAATAATTTAGAAGAAGTAAAAAGTAGAGGTGGTAATGTATATTTATTATCTAATTGCTATAAAGACGCAGATTTTTATATTGAAGGGGATATAATTTGTTTAATAATATTCTTACAATTATTAGCATATTATACTGCTTTATCTTTGAAACGTAATATTGATCAGCCACGAAATCTAGCTAAAAGTGTCACTGTTTTATAATTATAAAAAGACCTCAATAATACAGGAGGTCTATTTATTTATTTATTAAATTTTAATTTTATGAGCTAGACGTAGTTTGTCTGCAATCATTGCTATAAACTCTGAGTTTGTAGGTTTGCTTTTATTATAGCTTATAGTATATGCAAAAATTTGTGATATTGCATCAACATTGCCTCGATTCCAAGCAACCTCGATAGAGTGTCTTATTGCCCTTTCAACTCTTGAAGAAGTTGTTTTAAATTTTTTGGCGACGGTTGGATATAAAATTTTTGTAATTCCACCTAGAATTTCAACGTTATTATAAACCATAGTTATTGATTCTCTTAAATACATATAGCCTTTTATATGAGCCGGTACACCTATTTCATGTAAAAGATCTGTAATTTCTTTATCAAGACTTTCATCAGATATTTGATTATCTTGGCGATTTATGTCTTTTAAATTATATGAAATTCCCTTTTTTGTTGATTCAGCTAACAAATTATTTATAATTTTTTGTAGATTGTTTAAATCTATTGGTTTTACTACAAAGTAGTCTGCACCCAATGAAGAAGCTTTAATCATTATATTTTCAGTATTAAATGCTGTAAGCATTATAACCTTAGTAGGTCTGTGATATTTAGGATTTTCTTTTAGTTCATTTAAAACAGTCACACCATCGATTTCGGGCATAAACACATCTAAAAGTAGAATGTCTGCTGATTCAGTTTCTAAATGTTCTAAAAGATCCTTTCCTCTACTAAATGTTTTTACAATCTGTACGTTTGATTGCATTTTTAAGAATTCACTAATCATTTCAAGTAATTCTTTGTTATCATCTGCGATAATTATTTTTGCCATATTAAATTCCTCCCTTAACAATCGATATGATATTTGAAAATTAATCATTTATCAATACTTTTTATAAATTTTTTTACTTGTTTTTTTCTTTGTGACAAAAAAAATCATATTTTTCATGTCGAATTTTATTATATATTATCGTAAATGTCGAAAAATGTCGAACTATATTAAAAATATTATTCTTTGTAACCAACATATTCAAAATAATCATGTAAGTATTTTTGAGCTTCAGATTTATTTAATATTTTCACCCATGACTCACGTAGGCTTAAATCTTGATTAGTTGTATATTCATAAAATCTAGCTGTTTTATCCCTATTTGTATTATTCCATTTATCGAATCCTTTTTTATTTATATGATTACCTAAGTTACAATCTATAAATGCGGCAGTTCCGTAATCTCGCCATGGTCTTGCCAAGTATACATCATCGACATTTTCTTGATGAAGAAGATTACATTTATAAAATAAATAACCATATTTTGCTTCAAAAGAATGAGCAGGAGCACAAATATAACCATCTGGTTTTGTATTTGCCTTATTTATTGATATTAAGTCGCATTTAATGAACAATGCTTGTGCACATCCAAAAATAAAATCCACATCACCCTTAATAATACAATTCTTATATAATTGAAAAGATGGTTTATTTTTTCTAAAAATATCATTTAAAAAACCATTGTGTCTTTCTATTAAGTCGTCTGGTAGTGGACCAGTAAATAAAGTATCTTGAGCACTTTCTAATATTACATTCTCACACACAAAGTTGTTACCATCAGCATGTAATGCAACAGCTTGCCCATATTTTGATGAAGGAACAGAAGAATTTTTAATTGTAATATTTTTAATTGTTATGTTATTACAGCCTGCATACAATGTATAAGTTCTAAAAGTGTTGCATTCATTATTATCAGGCATAATTTTATGGTAGAAATCATGATTTGTAATTATAGTAGAATTTTTATCTTCACCAATTAATTGAATTGAATCAGTCATAATTTCTACTTTTTCTTTATATACTCCCTTTTTTAGATAAATAATATCACCAGGAATACATTTTTTTAATGTTTCATTTATTGATAAGGAATCATTCAATATATATTGCATATTTAAACCTCCATTTTACTTTTGTTTTTATTATATCACTAATCAATATTATTCTAAATATATAATTCTAAAAAAGAAATTTGAGATTTTTTTATTTAGGGCATTAGAAAAAAAGAGAAGAATAACTATTGACTATTATTTTTAATAATGATAAAATTTCTACTTTTTCTTTATATACTCCCTTTTTTAGATAAATAATATCACCAGGAATACATTTTTTTAATGTTTCATTTATTGATAAGGAATCATTCAATATATATTGCATATTTAAACCTCCATTTTACTTTTGTTTTTATTATATCACTAATCAATATTATTCTAAATATATAATTCTAAAAAAGAAATTTGAGATTTTTTTATTTAGGGCATTAGAAAAAAAGAGAAGAATAACTATTGACTATTATTTTTAATAATGATAAAATATGGTATGAAATATGAAAACGTTAACTTATTCGTTTTTCATTATAATTTAATTCTATTATAGTTTTTGTTTTAAGTTATACTGATTATGAGGTGGTATTATCATAAATAGTATTAAAAAGTATATGGTTGTAGACTTGCTGATGCTATCAGTTATTGGATTTATTCTTGAGTTTTTATGTACTAGGTATGGTTCATTAGTATTGAATGCTACTCCATTTACATATGTATCGTTGCTTATTGTATTTGTTGCTATTGTTAGATGGAAATTATGGGGACTCACAATAGTTCCAATTGTTGTTTTTGCAAATTTTCTTGCAGGACAAAAAGTGGAATTGCCCTATTTAGCTGCAGTTTATGATTGGAAATTTTATTTATCTGCAGTTATTGGAATTGCAACAATTGGTATAAATGTATTGTTTTTTAGAAAAGATACAAATAAGGTAATTAATTCAGTTCCGTCAACTATTGGTGTTATTGCAATTGATTATGTTCTTATTAATGTTGTTCAGCTGATTGTTTATAGATTATTAACTTCAGGCAATATTTTTGAGGTTGGTGAGAATATGGTTAAGTACTCAGCTGATAAGATGGTTAATGCTTGTCAATATGGTGAGAGTGGGTTTGCTTATAATCTATTTGGACTAGGAGTATTAATTGTTGGTATTTTTATTTTAAGGTCACAAGGAATTGTGTGTGATAGAACACAGAAATTCATTGATGATAAAAGAAATGCTGAATTGGATCGTATAGATGCTGTATCTTTTACAATTCAAGAGGCAGAAGAAGATGAAGCTAGTGGTGAAGCTGACTCTGATACGGATAAATGATATCCAATTTAGTATTAAAAGGATGGTGTGTTTATGCAAAAAATTGTACAGACTGATCAAAATGTTATTGATGAAGTCGAACGTACGAAGTGGAAGCGTACGCTACAAACACTTGCAAAAGATTGGAGACTTTATGTTTTACTAGTTCCAATGCTTGCTTTCTTAATATGCTTTAAGTATATGCCAATCACAGGTATATTAACTGGTTTTAAGTGGGCAAATGATGGCGAAGTATTAAATAGTCAATGGGCAGGATTCTCTTGGCTTAAACAAGTGTTCCTAAGTGGAGATATATCTACACAATTCTGGAGAGCCTTCAGAAATACATTTGTTAACAGTATGTATGGATTAATCTTTGGTTTTCCAATTCCAATTATACTTGCATTATTATTCAGTGAAATTAAGAATCAATACTATCGTAGTTTCTTACAAGTAGCATGCTATTTACCTCACTTTGTTTCATTGATAGTTGTTACACAAATCATAAGATTATGGTGTAGAGGAGAAACAAGTGGTTTCCAAGGTGGTATGTTATATCAAATATTTAAGACATTTGGTTGGAATGTTATAGATAGTGGTAGTGAGAATACTTATTCAATCTTAATTCACCCTAAATATTTCAGACCTATTTATCAGGTTTCTGGTGTTTGGGAAGGAGCTGGATATGGTTCAATAGTATATTTTGCGGCAATTTTAGCTATTTCACCAACAAGCTATGAGGCTGCAAGAATCGACGGAGCATCTAAGTTACAACAAATTAGATACGTTACATTCCCAGGAATGGCTCCAACATTAACAATTATGTTAATTACTCGTATTGGTCAAATTTTAAATATTGGCTATGAAAAAATAATTCTATTGGTAGAAGATTCACAAGATTCATGGGAAACTGCCGATGTTATTTCGACTTTAGTATATCGTTTATCAGGAAGATCTGCTATTCCGTATACTAATACAAACCAAATGATTGGTATAGTTATGGACTTGTTTAATGCTTTAATTGCAATGTGCTTAGTATTAGGTGCAAATGCAATCAGTAGACGTGTATCATCTACTTCATTATTCTAATTTAGGAGGAAAACGGTACATGAAAAGATTAGACAGAACAGAAATTGTATTTAAAGTTTTATCATATGTTTTACTAACTATATTTGCATTATGTTGTTTATATCCATTTGTGTTCATTTTAGCAAACTCTATTTCATCTAAAAATGCAACACAATCTGGATCAATTTCAATAATACCTGATGCATTTAATTTAGCAGCTTACCAATATGTATTTGAGGATCAAAAGTTCTGGTTATCATATTGTAACTCATTCTTTGTAACAATGTATGGTACATTAGTTTCAATGCTTGTTGGTATATGTGGTGCCTATGCATTATCTAAGCCTAGATTAATGTTCGGCCGTGGATTTAATTTTATGTTAGTATTTACAATGTGGTTTAATGCTGGTTTAATTCCAACTTATAATAACTTCCAAACATTCCATGTTGATAATATTTATATGTTTATTATAGCGCTTGGATTTAATGCATTTAATATTATACTTCTACGTAATTACTTTAGCTCTGTTTCTACAGAAATAGAGGAAGCAGCTACAATTGATGGTGCTACAGAGTTCCAAATATTAACTAAGGTATATATTCCGATGTCAAAATCATCAATTGTAACAGTTGCAATGTTCTATGCTGTATCTAGATGGAATGGTTACTTATGGGCACAAATGCTTTTAAGTGAAGATGATTACCCATTAACAGTTTACATTCGTCGTACAGTGGAAGATATCGTACTAAGAATTGAAGAAGATCCATCAATCGCATCAAAATATGACTTCTCAACATTTAGTATTAGATATGCATTTATAGTATGCTCTATCATTCCAATCATCATTATCTATCCAAAACTACAAAAGTATTTTGCAGCTGGTGTTAATGTTGGTGGAGTTAAGGAATAATAGAAAAAAGAAAAGGAGAAAGAAAAAATGAAAAAGAAAAAAGTAGCTCTTTTGAGCTTAGCAGTTATTGCTGGTTTATCACTAGCAAGCTGTTCAAAGGACCCTGTTGAATCTTCAACTACAGATAACTTTGACTGGACAGAAGCAGAAGGTAAGGGTCTTGATATCGCTGTTAACTATTCAGGTAAACAAGGTATCACATTACGTCAAGCTAGTTTCCAAAACATAGTTGAGAATGTAAACTATGTTCAAGGTAACTTATTACCTACATGGAAAGCATTTGCACAAAAAATGAATACAGAGATTAGAGATGCATCAAGTTACTCAGCATCAACTGATAATGAGTACTATACTAAGATTGATGCTTCAAACTATGTTTCTGAAACAGATCAAAGCAAATTAATTGATTTATTCTACAACAGTACATCTAATATCAATAAGATGGGACAAGCTGGTAAGGCTGTTAACTTATTAGATCACTTAGATAAAATGCCTAACTTTAAGAAATTCTTAGAGGAAAATCCTTCTATTAAGGCTGCTATGATGAAGGGTAATGCAATTTATTATACTCCATACTTCGATGGTTATAATGCAATTGAAAGAATGTTCGTTATGGATACTAATATGGTTAAATTAGTATTAGATGGCGAAAATAAAGATACAAATCTTAAATCTGGTAAGGATGCTGCTGCAAATACATTACAAGCAACTAAGTATACTCCATTTATGAATCCAGATTATAACTATCCAGATGCAACAACAAAAGTTACAATTTCTAAGAATGCTAAGACATCAGAAATTACAATTAAGAGAACAACAAATATCATTAAGCAACAAAATGAATTATTAGCAAATGGTGCTACTGGTAAGCAATTAGCAGATCAATTTAAAGCTTATTTAGATGTTGCATTTGAAGGCTTAATTGGTGCTGGTAAAACTTATGAAAATTATTCAGATATTTTCGTTTCTGAATCTGCAGCATATAATGCTGATGAATTAGTTGCATTAATGCGTTTAGTTAAGGCAAGTCCAAAAACAATTACTGGCGATGAAAACACTGAAATCGAAATTATGGTTCCACGTGGAGTTGCTAATAACCGTGTTGATAATATTGCTGACTTACTTCAAATTTGGGGTATTCAAGGTATGACTTCTGAGTATGAAATGTTATACTTTGATGCAAATGGTAAATTAAATGATGCTGCATCAACTCCACAAACTTATGAAGGATTACAATTATTATCTGCTTTATACGATGAAGGCTTAATTTTAAAAGACTTCTGGGATAAGAGTTCAACATTAGGTTCTACTGGTTACTTAAATAAGTACTTTGGTAAGACTGCTGATAATGGTGGATACGGATTCATGTTATATGATTATTCTGCATCTACAGGTGCTGTAAATACTGTTGAAAATGGTATTGGTACTGCAAATGATAAGCGTGTTGGTGAATTCAAGGATACTAGTGTTACTGGTGTAATGCCTGTATTACCACCTCTATCTTATTGGGGTGTTACAACTGAATGGAATCATGATCAAGCTTTAACTAACCATACTGGTAAGAAGTTATTACGTTATGCTGAAGAAAATAGAGCATTAAAGTCAACTTCTTGGTGTATTCCAACTACATCTGATAATATTGATTTAGCATGTAAGCTAATGGATTATCTATTAAGTGAAGAAGGAACAAGAATCAATGACTTCGGTCCAAGCAATTATTGGGAAGCTGAATTAGGTACATATGCTGGTGCACCTACTCCAATTATGAATTCAAAGATGAAAGAAATGATTGCTGCTTCAGGTACTGACTTCTGGTCATACATGAGAGGTTATATTGGTGCAACTCACGGTGTTGGTTATGTTCGTTCTGCATCTATTAATTATCAAGCAACTAATAAGTATGCACAAATTGGTACAGTTAATATTGAAAATGCAATTGCATCAGGTGCTGTTACTCTTGCATTAGTTGATAAATATATGAATAATGATGGTACAACTAAGTATACATGGGATACTACAGTTCCAACAGCTGGTTATGGTTCAGTTGGTGATAAGGCTTCTCAATACGATGCTGTTACTTCATTCTGGTCTTCAGACAAGTGTGCTGCAACTCCTATTGGTTGGGTTAAGGTTGTAATTGATCCATATGGAACATATACTAATACAACTACATCTACAATTGGTAAGGGACAAATTTCTCAAACTGATTATAGCTATAAGGATGTTCAAGATCAAATTTCTGCTAGAAAGACAGTTTACTTATACGAGGTTGTTCGTGGATTAGATAGGAATTTAATTCCTGATTATGCTAAGCCTGCTGCTTAAAAAATTTTAAAGTTGTTATATTGGATTATGTAGGGATGTGGTGGATTCTACCACATCCCAGACATAGTCTGTTCCTTAAAGGAGGTCTATAAAATGAAGTTTTTAGAATCAAAATCTAAATTAATATTCATAATTTATGGAGTATTATTTGGATTAGTATTAGTTATGGGGTTATATTTTATGACTCAATATGCTAATATACATATCTTCTATGTTGATAATAAAGGTGTCCCTGCAAGCTTTGCTGAAACAAACGGAATTACAATTGGTGGTAGTTCATTAACAAATCAATATTTATTTGATTATTTTAAATATAGCTCTAATACTTTTGGTTATGGAGAAGTTGATTATGATTTAGGTATGAAAATTTTTAATTTCCAAAGTACAATGAGTCAATTTAATGATTTGATTATTACATTTGTAGTTGTTGGTTTAATCGGAATTGCACTATTTGTTATTTTTTCAAATCATAATAGAAAAGTATATTACATTAGTAATTTAGTTGTTGGTATTGTTGTTTCATTAACAATGATAGTTTTCTCAATTGTTATGATTGTTAAAAATTTAGGATTAATGTCTAATTTTACTGAAAATGAAGAATTCTATAAGGTTATTTCAATTATGATGGATAGTAATCTTGAGGGTTCTATTAAAGACTTGATTATTGATGGTAATATTGCATTTGATGATGCATTAAGTCAATATGCATCAAATGTTACTTCATCTACATTTATTGTTGCTACTATATGTTTTGCTATAGTTGCTGTATATTCTTTATTCATACTTGTTTATACAGTTTTAAGATATAAAGGATCTACTAAACGTAGAAATGAAATTATAGAAAGGGCGGCACAAAACAATGATTAATGAACAGGAAAATAAAACGTCACTAAATAAAATGTCTGATCTTGAGTATACAAAAAATGATACTGAGATGATGCGATATAGAGTGAATGGTTTATCTTATAAATTAGGATTATTTGCAATGATTTTTAGTTTGATTGCTGCTTTTATATGTTTGAATACATTAAAACCTGTTGATTTTCAAATTATCATTATAATCCTTATGAACATAATTTTACTACTTGGTGGTTTCTTAGCTGCCGAAAAAGTGAAAAATTATTCAAAAAGTGGTGCCTTTGCTCAAATAGTATTTGGTGCAGTATGTATTGCAAATATATTCTATATCCCTTTAAAAATAATTATTGCTTATGGTAATTATTTGAATGCTCTTGCTCTTAATGTTAATGATTTTGAATCATCAGAAGCATTTAATGAGGCTTATAATAAAGCATTAAATGGTGCAGATAATATTCTTGGTGCAACTGTAACATCAAAGTATTCTGGTACTGTAGCAAATGCTTTCCTACCTTCTAGTGGTTATTTTAGAGGTATAGCTGCAATTGTATTATTTGCATTAGCTGCTGGTTGTTTTATAGCTGCTGGTGTTATTGGTTATAAGAGATCTGTTAAACTAACAACATACTTAGATAGTTTGACAGAGAAGAATTAGGAGGTATATTATGGCTGCTGATGTTATTTTAAAAAATGTAAATAAGGTTTACCCTAACGGATTCCATGCAGTATATGATTTTAATATTGATATTCAAAAGGGTGAATTTATTGTACTAGCTGGTCCTTCAGGATGTGGTAAGTCTACTACTTTACGTATGATTGCTGGTCTTGAAGAGATTTCTTCAGGTGATTTAATTATTAATGGTAAAAAAGTTAATAATGTTGCTCCTAAAGATAGAGATATTGCAATGGTATTCCAAAATTATGCATTATATGCACATATGACTGTATATCATAATATGGCTTTCTCTTTAACAATTAGAAAAGTTGATCCAGTTGAAATTCATGCAAGAGTTATGAAAGCTGCTGAAATTCTTGGTTTAGTTCCTTATTTAAATAGAAAACCTAAGCAATTATCTGGAGGTCAACGTCAACGTGTTGCATGTGGACGTGCTATCGTACGTGACCCTGTAGTATTCTTATTGGATGAACCACTTTCTAACTTGGATGCTAAGTTACGTGGTTCAATGCGTAAAGAATTAATGCAATTACATGAAAGATTAAATGCTACATTCGTTTATGTAACACATGATCAAATTGAAGCATTAACTCTTGCTACTAGAATCGTAGTAATGAAAGATGGTTATGTCCAACAAATTGCAACACCAAAGGAAATGTTTGATAAACCAGAAAATTTATTCGTTGCTGGCTTTATTGGTACTCCTCCAATGAACTTCTATCACGGTACTATTGATAGTAATGGTGAATATTTCATTCATGAGTCTACAGGAATGAAATTTAAGTTGACTCAACATCAAACTGAAATTATATCAAATTATCTTGGTAAAAATGTAGTTATGGCAACTAGACCTGAATACATTTATATTGATGAAGATAGATTGGAAAAGAATAAAGATAATCAATTTGATTTAAAGATTGATTATACTGAATATTTAGGTGCTTACAACTTAATTTATGGTAATCTTGGAGATGAAAGTGTTATTTCTAAGGTGTATACTCGTAATGCTATTGTTGATAAGGAAATTAAAGCTTGTTTTGATATGGAAAATGTACATTTCTTTGATATTGAAACTACAAAGAGAATTAGATAAGGAGGATAATTGTAATGCAAGATCAAAATCGTTACGAGGATGTTCCTCAAAAAGAAAATGTCTTAGTTAAAATATTAAAGATGCTTGGTACTTATCTTAAGAATTTAGGCTTCGATTTCATTACATCATTTAAATATAATAATATGAAATTGGCTGGTTTACTTATTGCTGTACCAGGTGCAATATTTGGTTTCTTCTTATTTGCACATAATCCAGTTGTTAAGTCATTAGTTTATACAACTGTTACTGGTGCATTATATAAGAATACTCCAATGTATGCCGGATTTGTATTATTCTTATTGATGTTATTTGCTATTCTTAATATTTTTACTGGATTTACAGTAATGAATAAGAAGAATTTAGGTTCTGTAGTATTATGTACAATTACATCTGTATGTATGATTGCATGTGGAATTGTATATATATATTTAGTTGCAACATTCTTCCAAGGTGTAGGTAACTATTTTAATATGGTTGACAAGTGTGCTGCAGCTAATCCAGGTTTAGATATGGATACAATTAAATCTTTAGTTGCTACTGAGACAAATGAATTCTATATTGGTAATAATGGTATTCCTATGCAAAATAGAGTATCATTTAATAGTGACTATATATTATCAGTTGGTTCTGTTGCACTTTGTATGTTAGCATCAATTGCTGGTTGTGTTTTAGGATTTATTAATTACGATAGAACATACGAAAAGGTAAAAAGATAATGAGTAAAAAGAAACGCTTTGAGGCTGAAGAGGAGTTTAATCCGTATGAGGTTGATAAGCTTTCTAAGATTCCATCTGGTATCGTAGTTATCATATTAAAGTATTGGGCAGCTGCGGCTGCCGTTTTCTTTCTATTAATTGGTGGTTTGGATATTGGTTTAGATTTTAGTGTAATTGAGAATGATGATATTATGGCACAACTAGATATGTGTTTTAAAATCATTGTTGTTATCGCATTTGGATTAACAGTATTTTTTAATTACATTATTAAACCAATTGTTAACCTAATGTATAATAGAAGGAATAATACATATAAATTTAATATGATTAATATGAAAGGATTCTTAAGCTTATTTGTCCATTTTATTTATATGTTTTCTGTTTCATTTATTTTGTTCTTTGTTATTTCCTTTTTAGGTAGTAAGCATTTGATACTCAATTTGTTTGGTTCCAACGCTGGATATGGAATAGAGCCTTTTTCTTATGGTTTCTGTTTTATTGTTGTAGATGGGATTTTTGTACTACTTAAAAACTTAATATGGAATTTATACCAAAGATATGTTTATTATAAGGCTATAAAGGAGGCTTAATAAGAATGTTAGATCTAATCTTCAAATCTTCAAGAAGTTTTACTTTTGAAATTCAGAATAATTCTATTTTTAACACTTCAAAATATGAAATATATCTAGATGATAATAAAATATTAGAAGATGATAAAAATGTATTTTCAATTTATAATCTTGAACCTAATAAAGAATATGAGATTAAATTTATTCAAAACTCCAATATATATGTTAAAAGATTTACAACTGAAGATGAATATGTCACACTAAATGTTAAAAAATTTGGTGCTAAGGGTGATGGTATTACATTAGATACAAATGCAATCCAAGCTTGTATTTTATCTTGTCCAAGTGGTGGTAGAGTTTATATTCCATCTGGAAATTATTATACTGGACCATTATTTTTAAAGAGCAATATTACTATTGAGTTATCTAAAAATGCTAAGCTGATTGGAGACATTGATCGTAATCATTATCCAATATTACCTGGAGTTGTTTATACATCAGATGAGAAGGATGAATATAATTTAGGATCATGGGAAGGAAATCCTCTAGATTGTTTTGCAAGCATTATTACCGGTGTCAATGTGGAAAATGTTAAGCTTATTGGTGAAGGTATCGTTGATGGTAATGCCAATAATTCTGATTGGTGGATAGATGTAAGAACAAAAAGAATTGCATGGAGACCTCGTGGATTATTTTTGAACCATTGTAAGAATATTCAAATTCAAGGTTTAACATTTACTAACACTCCTTCATGGAATTTACATCCTTATTTTTCTGAGGATTTAAAATTTATAGATATGAAATTAATAAATCCAAAGAATTCTCCTAATACAGATGGATGTGATCCAGAATCTTGTAATAATGTTGACATTATCGGAGTATATTTTTCTGTTGGTGATGATTGTATTGCAATTAAATCAGGTAAAATATATATGGGAAGAAAGCATAAAAAGCCATCAGAGAATTTTAATATTAGGAATTGTTCAATGAATTTTGGTCATGGAGCAATTGTATTAGGCAGTGAAATGTCTGGTGGTATTAAAAATATTACTGTTTCTCAATGTTTATTTAATCAAACTGATAGAGGATTAAGAATAAAGACAAGAAGGGGAAGAGGAAAAGATGCTATTATTGATGGTATAACTTTTGAAAATATTAAGATGATAGATGTTCTTACTCCATTAGTTGTTAATATGTTTTATTTTTGTGATCCTGACGGACATACAGAATATGTATATTCTAAAGATAAGTTGCCTGTAGATGATCGCACACCTTATCTAGGTAAATTTAGATTTATTGATATTGATTGTGAAAATGTTAATGTTGCGGCTGGTACTTTCTATGGACTTCCTGAACAGCCTATTAAATCTATTGAATTAAATAATATTAAATTTCATTACTCAGATAATCCAAAATCTGGTGTCCCTGCGATGATGGATGGGCTTGAGTCAATGTCAGGTAAGGGTCTAATATTTTCTTATGTTGAGGATGTTAGAATTAAAGCTGTTGAGTTTGATGGATTAAAAGATGAAAAATTTGAATTAACAGAAGTTGGTTCTTTTAAAAATTAAGATTTATGGACTTTATTTCATATAAAGTCCATTTTTTTCTTATAATTATTGAAAAAACTTTATTAATAATCTTATTTTTGGTATAATAATAAAAAATGGTTATCTAAACCAAAAATGAGGTGAAAATATGATTATTTCTATTGGATGTGATCATTCTGCATTGGAATTAAAAAATTCAATCATTGAACATTTAAAAAAATGCGGACATCAAATTATTGATGAGGGTACTTATAATAATGAAAGCTGTGACTATACAGATTATGGATATGCTGTTGCAAAAGATGTTCAGCAAGGTGTTTCCGATAGGGGTATAGTTATTTGTTTTACTGGTATTGGTATGTCAATAATTGCAAATAAGGTCAAAGGAATTAGATGTGCTTTGGTAAATTGTGTTGATGCTGCTATTTTAACGAGGGAGCATAATGATTCTAATTGCCTAGCATTATCAGCTAAATATACAAAAATTGAAGAAGCAATAGAAATAGTAGATACATGGTTATCGACTGATTTTTCTAATAATGAAAGGCATATTAGAAGAATAAACAAAATTTCACAATATGAGGAGAAATTCTAATGTCAATTACAATATTAAATCATTCATTAGTAAAGCATAAGCTTACTAATATAAGAAAAGAAACAACAAAAACTAAGGATTTTTATCAGAATGTTAATGAAATCGCTGGATTAATGGCATATGAAATAACTCGAGATTTTCCATTAAGAGAAATTGAAATCCAAACACCGATTTGCAAATCAATTCAATATGAAATTGCAAGTGATGTTGTTATTGTTCCAATTCTTAGAGCTGGATTAGGAATGGTAGATGGAATTCGTGGTATGATACCAACAGCAAAAGTTGGGTTTATTGGTCTATATAGAGATGAAGAAACATTAGAACCACATGAATATTATGCAAAATTCCCTGATTCAATTGTTGATTCAATAGTGTTGGTTGTTGATCCAATGCTTGCTACAGGAGGTAGTGCTAGTGCTGCAATCACAATGTTAAAAAATCGTGGGGTAAAAGATATTAGGTATGTTGGACTAGTTGGTGCTCCGGAGGGTGTGCAATTCCTACAAGAGAACCATCCAGATGTAGATATTTATCTAGCTAGTTTAGATGAAAAATTAAATGAAAAAGGATATATTGTTCCTGGTCTTGGAGATTGTGGAGATCGCTTATTTGGAACAAAATAATATATGAAGCTTGGTAAATATGCTAAAATTTATTCAATGTCTACTCAAGGTATATTATCAATAGGTGTTTATACAGCAATAGGTTTTTTTATTGGTTATTTAATCGATAAAGATTCGTTTTGGCCACCTTTATTGGCTGTTTTTGGCCTATTACTTGGGTTAGGAACATTTATATCATATTTGTTATATTTAATTAAAGAGGAGGAAAAGGAAAAAAAGAAAAATGAATCGAGAAAAGAAAATTGATTATTTAATAGTACCGATTTCTCTTGGAGTAATCATTATTGTAACAATAATATTAGTGATTTGTAGTTTAAACTGGAAGTATTATTTAATAGGTGGTATGCTTGGACTTTTAACCCATGGATTAATGGTTAAGCAAAATTTAAGAATGGCTCGTTTCTCACAAATAGACCCAGAGCATAAGGTATATAATCCTAAAAAATCTTCATTACTTTGGTTGTTGGCAAGAATGCTTGTGACATTTGGTGTTTTCTTTGTTCTTATTTATATGTCAATAGATAAAAATGGAAAGAATGTTGCAATTATTGATACACTTATTGCATTAGGTGGATACCTTACATCAAAAGTGATATTTATTATTTTATTGTTAATATTTAGAGAGAAGGTGCTTAAAGAATGACCTTTTTATTTGAATATACTCTTAAAAGTGCAATGAGATCATCGATTATTATTGTTGCTGCATTGTGTATATTTTTTATAGGATTTTCTTTTATTATTAAGAAAGTAGATCCATTGAAAAAAACACCAATTTGGTTAGTTCCATTTATTTGGATTGTCGATCTTGTTAATAATTTTGTTAAGCAAAATATTGGTGTTAAATGGAGAATATATTCACCATGGTTTTTAACGTTGGTTATATTTATTTTCTTTAGTAATGCTTCAGCGGTTTTTTTATTAGATAATCCTACAGGTTATTTGCTTGTTACAGCGACACTGGCTTTTTGTTCGTTTTTAGTTATTCAAATTACTGGTATAACGTCATTAGGCATTGGTGGTTATTTAAAGGGTTTTATTGAGCCAACACCAGTTATGTTACCAATGAACATAATTAGTGAATTTACATTACCATTATCATTATGTTTACGTCTATTTGGTAATGTTATCAGTGGTACAGCTATTTCAATCTTGGTAAAGAAATGTTTTAGTTGGGGTGCAATCCCAATTATGCCTTTTATTAATGCATTATTCGATATTGCATTTACAATGATACAAGTGGCTGTATTTGTTATCTTATCTATTATCTTTACATCTCAAAAGATTAAAGATGAAGAAAAAATATATAATTAAAAGGAGAAAAGAATATGAATTTTATGGCAATTTTAAGTAATGTTTTATCATTTTTAGCTGAAATCTCTGTAGGTGAAGGCTTAAAAGCTATTGGAGCTGGTATAGCAGTATTTACTGGTTTTGGTGCAGCTATAGGTGAAGGTAATGTTGCAGCTCATGCAGTTGATTCAATTGCTCGTCAACCTGAAATGGCTGGTAATATAAGAATAACAATGCTTATTGGTCAAGCTGTATCAGAAACAACTGGTATTTATGGGTTTATAATTGCATTATTGTTATTATTCTAATTGAAAGGAAAGCTACATAGTAGCATTGGTAAATATGATGTTTTTTAGTATTGAAGATGCTTTAATAGCGATTAGTGAAACAGTTAAAGAAGGATTGGGACCACTTGGTAATGGCTTTCAATTTACTTTAACTGATGTTGTTGATGTTTCAATTCAATTGGCAGCCACTATTATTTTATTTGTTGTAGTTAGATTTTTCTTTTGGAAGCCAATAACCAATATATTAGAAACTAGACGTCAAGCAATTGATAAATCTTTAGAAGATGCTGAAATTGCAAAAAAGAATGCAATAGAGATTGAGGCTCAATTAAAAAATGAGCTAAATGATGCTAAATTAAGAATTAAAGAAATGCTTGATAAAGCCGAAAAGGATGCTAATATAAAAAGAGAAGTTATTATTAATGACGCTAAGGAAGAAGCTCGTAAAAGATTAGATAATCTTGAACTAGAATTAGAGCAAGAAAAGAAATCTATGGAAAAGCAAATTAGACAAGAAATGGTTGACGTTGCTTTTGCTGCGGCAGAAAAAATAGTTGCCAAAGAGATTAATCATGATAAATATTTAGATATCGTAGATGAAATCTTAAAGGGGGCTAACGAATAGTGGTCGAAAGTGAATATGCAAAGGCTTTACATGAAATAGCAATTGAAGAGAATAAAATTGATTTATTTTTAGATTGTTTTTTGGCAGTTAATGAAGGATATAACAATAAAGATTTTATGGAGATTATTACTTCCCCTTTTATTGAAAAAAATAAAAAGAAGGAAATTATTAATAATGTATTCAAATCATTAGATCAATCATTTATAAATTTCTTATACGTTATAATCGATCATAATAGGTTTTCAATAATTAAATTAATTTATGAGGAATATAATAAACTTGTATTAGAGGATAAAAATATTATTAAAATCCAAATTATTAGTGCTAAAAAATTAACTGAAGCCCAATTATTGCAATTTAAATCAACCCTAATGCTAAAGTATTTAGGTAAAAAAATAGAAATAGAAAATATAGTTAATGTTGAGCTTATTGGAGGTATTCAAGTTCTATCAAATGGTGAATCACTTGATATGAGCTTAAAAAATAGCTTGGATAAGCTTAAAGAATCATTATAGGAAAGGATAAATGTATGGCAAATATCAATTTATCTGAAATTTCAAGTCTTATTAAACAACAGATTAAGGCTTACAAGGAAGATATACAAACTGAAAATATTGGTCATGTTGTACAGGTTGGAGATGGTATTGCATTAGTACATGGTCTTGATAAAGCTATGTCTAGTGAATTATTGTTGTTTCCCAATGACGTGTATGGTATGGTTCAAAACTTAGAAGAAGATTGTGTTGGTGCTATCTTACTAGGGGATTGCTCTAAGATTAAAGAGGGTGATTTAGTAAGATGTACAGGAAGAATTCTAGAAGTTCCAGTTGGAAATAATTTTATCGGTAGAGTTGTCAACCCATTAGGTCAAGCAATTGATGGCATGGGACCAATTGTAGCTGACACTAATAGACCTATTGAGGTTAAGGCTACTGGTGTAATGGATCGTCAAGCCGTTAATGAGCCACTTCAAACAGGAATTAAGGTGTTAGATGCACTTGTTCCAATTGGTAAAGGACAAAGAGAGTTAATAATTGGTGATAGACAAACAGGAAAAACCTCTATTGCAGTAGATACTATCTTAAACCAAAAAGGAAAAGATGTTATTTGTATTTATGTTGCTATAGGACAGAAGGAATCAACAGTTTCAAATGTATATGAAACACTTAAGGATAATGACGCAATGAAATATTCAATTATTGTATCGGCATCTGCATCAAGCCCGGCGCCAATGCTTTATTTAGCACCATATGCAGGTGTTTCCATGGCTGAATACTTTATGTTCCAAGGTAAGGATGTTTTGATTGTATATGATGATTTATCAAAACATGCGGTTGCTTATCGTGAAATGTCATTGTTATTACATAGACCTCCTGGACGTGAAGCATATCCAGGTGATGTTTTTTACTTGCATTCTAGACTACTCGAAAGGGCTGCAAAGCTTAATGATGAATTAGGCGGTGGTAGTATTACAGCTTTACCTATTATTGAAACTCAAGCAGGTGATATTTCTGCATATATACCAACAAATGTAATTTCAATCACAGATGGACAAATTTTCCTTCAATCTGATTATTTTTATAAAGGTATTAGACCTGCTATTAATGCTGGTTTATCAGTGTCACGTGTTGGTGGTGCTGCACAAACAAAAGCCGTTAAAAAGGTATCTGGTACATTACGTCTTGATTTAGCATCTTATCGTGAACTAGAATCATTCACTCAATTTGGTTCTGATTTAGATGCATCAACAAAGTCTCGATTAGAACGTGGTAAGAGAACTCAAGAAATTTTAAAGCAAGATTTACATAAGACTCTTGCTATGGAAGAAGAAACAATGATTTTATATTGTTTAACTCATGGATTTTTAGATGATGTTCCTATTGAGAATTTAGCTAGATTTGAGGAAAATTTATATTTAGATATGAAGACTGATCCTGAAGCAATTGCGATTGCTGAAGAAATTAGGACAACAAAGGTTTTACCTGATGCAAATAAACTTGATAGTTTTATAGTTGAATTTAAAAAAAGATTTTTGTAGGAGGAGTACATAATGGCTAACTCATTACGTGAAGTAAAATTAAGGATTAATTCTACAAAAAGTACTGCTCAAATTACAAAAGCAATGTATATGGTAAGCCAATCTAAGGTTAAAAAAGCCGAGAAAACATATAAAGCATATAAAGACTTTATGCATAGAATTTCATCAACTGTTACAGGTATAGTTGAAAAGGCAAAGGACGAATATCAGCATCCTTTACTTAAGCCTAGAGAGGTAGCTAAAACAGCTTATTTAATTATTACTTCTGATAGAGGTCTTGCTGGGGCATATAACTCATCAATTTTTAAGGCTTTGACTCAAAAAATTAATGAAAGTCATAAGAGTAATGATGAATTTATTACAGCAGCAATTGGTAAGCAAGGATTCGGATACTTAAAAAAAATGAATTATCCATTAGCATCTAATAAGCCTACATTTGTCAGAGATGATGTAATGTTTGTGGATATTGCTCCACTTGCAAAATCATTAATTGATTCATATTTAGATAAAAAAATTGATAAGCTAGTTATTGTATATAATCATTATGTTAATAGCTTAACTCAAGAAATAAGGTTTGAGGAGTTATTACCAATTGGAAAAATCGAAGGGGATGCTCCAAACATTGATTATGTATACGAAACAGGATTGGAAAAAACATTAGATTTAGTTCTACCTATGTATGTACAAGATATTGTATATGGTATTATTTTAGATGCAAAAACATCAGAGCATTCTGCAAGAATGAATTCAATGCGTAATGCTACTGATAATGCAGATGATGTTATTGCAAAATTACAATTATTATATAATAGAGCTCGCCAAAATGTTGTAACTAATGAGTTAATTGATATTATTGGAGGAGCTAACGCGATAGGAGGCGATGAGTAATGCAAGGATATGTTGTTGAAGTAAAGGGACCAGTTGTTGATGTTTTATTTGAAAAAGAATTACCTAAGATTAATGAAGCACTTAAGATTTATGTTGCAAAGGAAGATAATAACGGCGTTCAAATTGATTTAACATTAGAGGTTGCTTTACATATTGGCAATAAAAAGGTTCGTTGTATTGCCATGGATTCTACGGATGGTTTAGTTAGAGGAATGAAGGTTTTATCAACTGGTGAGCCAATTTCTATTCCAGTAGGTCCTGAAACATTAGGAAGAGTTTTTAATGTTCTTGGTGAACCAATTGATAGAAAAGGTAATTTAAAAAAATCAAAAAGAATGCCTATTCATAGAGATGCACCAAAACTAGAGGAGTTATCATCAAATGTAGAAATACTTGAAACAGGAATAAAAGTAGTTGATTTACTTGCCCCATATATTAAAGGTGGTAAAATAGGATTATTCGGTGGTGCCGGTGTAGGAAAAACGGTATTAATTCAGGAGTTGATACATAATGTTGCTCAAGAACATGGTGGTATTTCTGTTTTCTCAGGAGTTGGAGAACGAACAAGAGAAGGAAATGATTTATATCATGAAATGAGTGAAAGTGGTGTTATAAATAAAACTGCTATGGTTTTTGGTCAGATGAATGAGCCTCCTGGAGCACGTATGCGTGTTGCTTTAACAGGTTTGACAATGGCTGAATACTTTAGAGATGAAGAACATCAAGACGTGTTATTGTTCATTGATAATATTTATCGTTTTACCCAAGCAGGTTCAGAGGTTTCAGCACTTTTAGGTCGTATGCCATCAGCTGTTGGTTATCAACCAACACTTGCAACTGAAATGGGAAAATTGCAAGAGAGAATTACTTCTACAAAGGAAGGATCAATTACATCTATTCAAGCCATTTATGTTCCTGCTGATGACTATACAGATCCAGCACCTGCTACAACATTTACGCATTTGGATGCAACCACAAATCTTTCAAGAAAATTAACAGAGGAAGGTATTTATCCTGCAGTAGACCCACTTGCTTCGACTTCAAGAGCATTACAACCAAATATAGTTGGTAAAGAGCACTATGAGGTTGCAAGAAGAGTTCAGCAAATCATACAGAGATATAATGAATTACTTGATATTATTGCGATATTAGGTATGGATGAATTATCTGAAGATGACAAACTTGTTGTATTGCGTGCTAGACGTATTAGATTATTCTTATCTCAAAATATGTTTATTGGAGGACAATTTACTGGTGTACCAGGAGCATATGTTCCTATTTCAGAGACTGTTAGGGGCTTTAAAGAGATATTAGATGGATTACATGATGATCTTCCAGAGGAAGCATTCCGTTTAGTTGGTACAATTGATGATGCGATAGAAAAAGCAAAAGGATTAGCTAAATAATGAGAATTATTGTATCTACTCATCAAGGTAATATCTATGATGAAGAAGTTGATTATATAGTAGTACATAGTGATTCTGATGGTGAATATGGAATAATGGAAAACCATGTTCCAGTTGTTTCTATTATGGATGAAGGCTATGTTAAGCTTGTAAGAGGCAACGATGAGTACTACGTTGTTGTTGTAAGTGGTATCTTAGAATTTCATGATAATCAAGTTGTTGTATTGGTTCAGGAAGCTCATATAGGAAGAAGCCCTGAATATGCAAAGAAGCATCTTGAGGAAATTAGAAAAGAAAGGCTTGAACGTAATCGTCAAGAATCAGTTGATTTTACTCAAAAAGAAAGAGAATTAAGAGAACATCTAAAAAATGCTAACGCAGGTAATTTATAAATGTCATAGCAATATGACATTTTTTTTGGAGGTAAAATGTTTTTATTTGAATTAAATTTTATTAATTTAGTATATACAATTATTTTTTTGTTTAGTTTTTTCCTTTCATATTACGTAATAATATATTCTAGATTAGAAGAACTTTTTAAAAAAAGAAGTATTTGGGCAATAAGAATTGCACAAGTTATAATATCATTAATATTGGCTTATTTTATAGCTACGGCTTTAATCTCTCTAATTAATTCCACACAATTTAATTAATTTTAATAATTTATATTTTTTTTGTATAAACTCCTTAGGATAGTCCATACTATTACTGAGGTGAAGAACATGAAAGATAAAATTAAAGGATTTTTTATAGAAAAGAAGGAGCTACTAATTTTTATAGGTGTTGTAGCATTAGTGTTTATAGCAGTAATTACAGTTGCTTCAATTGCAATTAATAGTAATGTCCCCGTATCAAATAACCCTGTTGATACAAGTGATGAATCATCCGAGCCATCAAACACAAATGTTGTTACACCAGATCCAACGACTCCTCCTGTTGCATTAAAGTTTTTACTTCCAATTAGTGGAGAATATGAAATTGTTAGAACATATTTTGATTCATCCCTATCTAGTGAGGAATTAGTATCAGCAATTATAGATACAGGCTCAAAAATCATTACATCAACAGGCATTAGCTATGCTAAAAAGGATAATTCTGTTTTCTCGGTTTTAGCCATCTATGATGGAGAGGTAGTTTCTATTGAAGAGGATGAACTTTCAGGTGCTAAAATTACAATAAAACATTCTGATGATATTATTAGTATTTATTCATCATTATCAGATGTAAAGGTATCTGTTGGCGATTCTATTTCTCAAGGTACGACATTAGGTAATGCTTCTGCATCAATTGATGATGCTGCAGCTGGAGTACATGTTTATCTTCAAATAAAGGTGAACAATTCATATGTAAATCCAAATACAATTATTGGAAAAGAAATTGATGAGGTTTCTGCAACAAAATAGTATTTTATAAAATTAGGACTTATATCCTAATTTTATTCTTTTTTATAAATTATTTCCATATATTTAATCAGGTGATAAAATATATGGATATTGATGATAGAGTAATTAATATGGCCCTAGTAATGCTTGATGGTCAAAAGACGGTAAGGGAAGTTGCTAAAATAGTAGGATATTCAAAATCAACAGTTCATAATGATCTAACAAAAAAGCTGTGTGATATTGATTATGAATTATTTTTAAAGGTTCGAAGCTTATTAGAATATAATAAAAAAATCCGCCATATAAGAGGCGGAGAGGCAACTAGAATGAAGTATTTATCGGGATTTCAATAGGGAAATCCCCTATTTTATTTAAGCAGTCAGCTACAATTTTAAATTTGTAAAAATCATTAATTATATTGTCGTATTTATCTATATCACAATTAGCGACAATGATAACATCCTTAGTAAAAGCTACAGTTTCAATTTCAATATATTCAATAACCTTTAATATGCTATTATATCCAGAATATGATGTAGAAAACTGAAATCTAGTACGCATTTTAGTGGTAAATTTTTTTGCTAGGGCTAAGCACTCGCTAACAGAAGAAGAATAGGCCCTAACTAATCCTCCTGCACCTAATAAAATGCCACCAAAGTATCTTGTAACGATTGCTAAAATATTTGTCATATTATTTTTTTTTAAAACATCTAACATAGGTGAACCAGCAGTCTTTGCAGGTTCACCATCATCACTACATTTTTGAATATCTTGATTATCTCCTAAAATGTAAGCATAACAATTATGAGTAGCATCGTAGTGTTGCTTTTTAATTTTACTCAATATTTGTTCTACTTCATTGAGGTCGTTCACTCGGTAAATTCGGCATATAAATTCACTTTTTTGAATGATAATTGTATTTTCATAACTATTTTGTATTCTGAACATTTTCATCACCATTTTTTATTTTTCTTCAAAATTATAACACAATAAGTTTTTTCTTTCAACAAAACGTGGTATAATAAAACGGGTGTTTTCTGTGGAGTATTTAGAGTTAGCGCAAGAAATTTTAGAATTAATTAATTCACATGGTTATGAGGCATACATAGTTGGAGGTGCAGTTAGGGATTATCTTCTAAATATAGAAGTTAATGATATAGATATTACCACATCAATGCCAGTTGATATGATATCCGAATTATTTGATGCTTATAATGTTAATAATAAATATCTAAGTATTAAGATAGGCTATAAAGGTAGTTTTTTTGAAATAACTTCATTTAGAAAAGATGTATTATATAGTGATCACAGACATCCCGATGTAGTTTTAGTTAAAACATATGAAGAAGATTCATGGAGAAGAGATTTTACGATTAATGCCTTGGCCTTTGACTATAAACTTAATTTATATGATTATCATAATGGGTTATTAGATTTAAAAAATAAAATAATTAGAACTATTAATAACCCAATTGATAGATTCGAAGAGGATAGTCTTAGAATATTAAGATGTTTGTATTTATCTTCAAAGCTTAATTTTACAATTGAAGATGAAACACTAAAAGCAATATGTTTAAAAAAAATACTTCTTGCTGATTTATCAAATGAAAAAATATGTGAATATTTTCTTAAGATAATTAAAGCAAAATATAATAATGGTATAGATTATATAAGAAAATATGATTTGTTCGAATTTATTCCTGAGTTTAAGATGATACTAGAGGTTTGTAAAAAAGAATATAATTTATATGAAATGTGTTTAGCTTTTTATATTAGTTATAGTAGATTTCCAGTTATTTGCTTAAAAGAATATAAAGTTACTATTTTAAAAATATCAGATTTAATAAAGCATAATTTTTCATTATTGTTTCTTTTTAAATGTCAAGATGAATATAGGCTATCAAAGGGAGTATTATCTAATTTTGGGTATGATATTAAACGATTTGATTCTATGATTTGTAATTTTAAAATAAAAAAAGAATCAGATTTAGCAATAAACAAAGAATGGTTTAGAAATTATTATTATGGAAGAGATATTAAGAATAAAATCAACGAGGTTGTGTTAGCTATTTTAGAAGGCAAAATAGCTAATAATGAAGAAGATATTTTAGATTATTTAAATAGGAGTAAATAGTATGCAAGGGAAAATACAAGCTTATATAGATTCTTTTGAATATATTACTATATTAGTTGATAAGCATTTAAATAATATAAATAAAAAGTTTTATTTATATGATGACACTAAAAAAATAGAATTGGAAGTAGTTAAAAGCTACGAAGAATATTCTTTTTTTAAATATATAGTAAGGTCTATTGAGAATTTAGAACTTCACAAAGATTATCAAATAAAAGATGAGAATGGTCATTTAACATTATTAAAAAGTGGAAGCATTGTAAGAACAGAAGAATTTGCTAAAAAATTTAATTATGATGGACCATTAGGATTTGAATACCATAAGGATAAAACTATTTTCAGAATTTGGAGTCCTGTTGCAAAAGAGATAGTTTTAGAATTATATGATAATGATGAAATAAATAAATATCACTTAAAATATACACAAAAAGGTTTATGGGAAATAGAGATAAAAGGAGATTTAGAGGGCTACGGATATATTTACTATGTTAGAGTATTTAATGAGCTAGTTGAAATTAATGATCCTTATGCTATTTCATCAGCAGAGAATGGGTCTTTAAATTACGTTATTGATATAAATAAATTATACAAGATGAAATATCCTAAGCCTGAATTTAGTGGAATTTATACAGATGCAATCATATATGAAGCATCAATTAGAGACTTTACATGTGATTTGTATGGTAATAATAAAGGTACTTATTTAGGAATGATAGAGGATAATGCTTTAAATACAAAGAATCCAATAGGCATTAATTATATTTCATCATTAGGTATAACTCATTTACAATTAATGCCAACCTTCGATTTTGGTGGAATTGATGATATAAAGAAGAATAGTAAATATAATTGGGGTTATAATCCAGAACAATTCTTTGTTCCATCAGGCTGGTACTCTAGAAAACCCAATGACCCTTATTCAAGAATTAATGAATTATTAGAACTAATAGATAATATTCATAAAAAAGGGTTGAGGGTTGTCATGGATGTTGTTTTTAATCATGTTTATAAATGTGAAATATTTTCATTTGATCATCTAGTACCAGGTTATTTTTATAGAGTCGAAAGCGATGGAAAACTATCTAATGCAAGTGGATGTGGAAATGTTATTGCAACAGAAAGATATATGGCTTCTAGATTTGTAATTGATGTTTTAAAATATTATGCTAAAGTATTTAATATTTCTGGATTTAGATTCGATTTAATGGGATTGCTAGATATTAATACTTTAAATAATGCAAAAAAAGAATTAGAGAAAATTGATAAGGCTATTATGCTTTATGGTGAAGGGTGGAATATGAATAACCCACTTCCAGATGAATATAGACCACATATGTTTAATCATGATAAAATGCCAGGCTATGCATTTTTTAACGATCGTTACAGAGATTTTGTAAAGGGAAGTCAATGGAATAAAATTTCAGGTTATACATTTGGAGATCAAAAATCACATTATGAATTAAATCAACTTTTAATGGGATCATGTATAGACTATTTTAAATTTAGTGAGCCAGTTCAAAGTATTAACTATGTAGAATGTCATGATAATTATACCTTATTTGATTTTGGAAAATACTATTTAGGTAAAGATGATGATGATACCATTGAGGCTTGTAAATTAGCACTTGAAATTATTTTAGTTTCACAAGGTATTCCTTTTATACATGCTGGAGAAGAGTTTTTTAGAACTAAAAAAGGTATTGAAAATTCATATTGTTCTAATGATTCAGTTAATAGGATTGATTATAGAAGAAGGGATAAATATATATCCTTCATAGATACTATTAAGGATTTGATTAACATTAGAAAAAAATATCCTGTACTAAGATTAGCTACTAAGAAAGAAATAGAAAATAGAATTCATTGCTTGGATGGTTTATCAAGTGTACATACTACAGGATTATTGCTTGAAGATAGAGATTATAATTTAATTATAATAATTAAAAATGACAAAAGTGCTATTGAAATTAGCCTTGATGATTCTTGTTTGATTTTTGATGGAGAAAAATCTTGCAATAAAAAATATAACTCATATATTTTAGCTAAGCCAGGTGTATATATTTTTAAAAAGGAGAAGGAAAATGCAATTAATTGGTGAAATTAAAGCAATTAATACCTCAGACAAGGTTTATAATTTTGTGGTAATTGACAAAAATGGTGAAGTTTTTAATTTAAAATATAATGACGATAAAGTATTTTCTTTAGGTGAACTATACAAATTCATATGTGATGTAGTTACAGGGGAAAGAACAAGCTATTGGATTAGGTCATTTTTTAAGGTTGCTGATTTAGATTTTGAAGAAAAAAATCAATATTATAGAGATTACTATAAATCTTCACCATTAAGCTTCAATGCTTCCAAAAATGAAATTGATAAGTACATAAATAAAGTAAACAATAATATTATAAAAGATATATTATGCTGCTTATTAAATAAATATAACGATGAATTTTATTTATATCCTGCTGCAGCAAAAATGCATCATGCATATATAGGTGGTTTAGCTTATCATTCTATTGGTATGCTTCATCTTGCAGATGGTTTTATTGAGAATTACCCTTATTTAGATAGAGATTATATCTATGCTGGAATAATGCTACATGATATAGGAAAAGCTTCAGAATTGTCAGGTGTAGTTCATACTGAATATACTTTGAAAGGACAACTATTAGGTCATTTAGTACTTGGGGCAATTGAAATAGCTAATACTGCAAAAGAATTAGGCTATGAAGAGACTAAAGAAGTATTATTGCTTGAACATATGCTTGTATCACATCATGGATTACCTCAATATGGTTCTGCGAAAAAGCCAATGACTGCTGAAGCATTAGTTTTATGGTATATTGATACAATAGATTCAAAATTTAGAGTATTAGGAGAAGAATTAGAAAAGATTGAAAGTGATTCATTTACTGATTCAATAGGTGTTTTAGATAAGAGTAAAATATATAAAATTTAAAATTTGTTAATGTAATAATTATTAAAACTTGAATTATATGGGTAATTCGTTTATAATATAGCTGTTATAAAAAATGATGATTGGGACCGTAGTAAGCATAATTAATATTTAGAGAGAGAATAGATTGGTGGAATATTCTTATATTAAGCTTATGAATTCATCCTTGGAGTGACTTGTGTCCGTTTTCCGCGTTAAGGATAATGAGTGCTATACTTTTCGTATAGAACTAAGGTGGTACCACGTTAATTCGTCCTTAGATTTTTCTAAGGATTTTTTTTTAGGAGGAAAATATGAATCAATTAGAAGAATTAGATAAGATTGTAAATGATTTGGATGAAGAATTAAAAACTATTGAAGATATTAATTCATTACAACAAAAGAAGGCGTTATATTTGGGTAAAAAGGGGCCTCTTGCTCAAGTTATGGCTGGAATGAAGGATCTATCAGTTGAGTTAAAAAAAGAAATAGGAATGCGTTCTAATAAAGTTAAAATGACACTTGAGACTAAATTTGAACAAAAAAGAAAAGCTATTGAAGAAAGAATTGTCGCAAAAAAACTAGAAAGTGAGACAATTGATGTTACACTTCCAGGTGTAAGCTTTAACACAGGGGGAATTCATCCTTTAAGCAGAACAATTATGGATCTTGAGGATTTATATATTGGTATGGGCTATACTGTCGCTGAAGGTCCTGAAATAGAAACAGATGAAAACTGCTTTGAAAAACTTAATCTACCAAAGGATCATCCTGCAAGAGATATGCAAGATACATTTTATATTAATCCAGAGCTTCTATTAAGAAGTCAAACATCGTCTGTTCAGGTTCGAACAATGCTTGAAAAGAATGGACAACCAATTAAAATTATTTGTCCTGGTAAGGTGTATAGAAGGGATGCAGATGATGCAACACATTCACATCAATTTATGCAATGTGAGGGTTTGGTTTTAGGCCATGATATAACAATGGGTGATTTAAAGGGTGCTTTACTAGAAATGGCCAAAAAAATGTTTGACCCAGAACGTAAAATTAGATTACGTCCTTCATTCTTTCCATTTACTGAACCATCTGTTGAGGTTGATGTTTCCTGTGGTATTTGTGGCGGTAAAGGTTGTCCAACATGTAAGGGTTCTGGATGGATTGAAATTCTTGGTGCTGGCATGGTTAATGACAATGTTTTAAGAATGAGCGGATATGATCCTAAGGAGATTCAAGGTTTTGCATTTGGTATCGGTGTTGAAAGAATAACAATGCTTAAGTATAAGATTGATGATATAAGAAACTTTTATACTAATGATGTAAGATTCTTAAATCAATTTAAGGAGGAGAAGTAAAATGAAAGTTTCTAAAAAATGGTTAAATGAATATGTTGATCTATCAGGTTTAACTGATGAAGAATTATATAATGAGATAACAGCACATGTTTGTGAAATAGAAACAATGAAAAAAATGGTCAATGCAACCAATTTATCTATTGGTAAGGTTTTGGAATGTGTTGAACATCCTGATTCAGATCATCTTCATGTTTGTAAGGTTGAAATAAGACCAAATGAGATATCACAAATTGTATGTGGTGCCCCTAATGTTAAGGCAGGAGTAAAGGTAATAGTCGCTCTTCCAGGAGCTGTTTTACCTGGTGATTTTAAGATAAAACCTTCAAAAATTAGAGGTGTTGAATCATTTGGTATGCTATGCTCACTTCAAGAGCTTGGAATTGAAGAAAAGTATGTTGATGAAGAATTTAAAAATGGAATTTATTTATTTGATGATGAAGCAAAGGTTGGAAATGATCCATTAGAGTATTTAGGTTTTGATGATACTATTATTGATTTAGAGGTTACCTCAAATAGATCAGATTTATTATCAATTGAAGGAGTTGCTTATGATCTAGGAGCAGCCTTAAATCAACGTGTTTATCCAATTATACCAGCATTAGATGAAATAGATAATAAAAATCCAATAAATGTTAAAGTTTTAACTGATAAATGCTACAAATATAATGCTAGATACTTGGCTAATGTAAATATTGCACCATCTCCACAATGGTTAAAGCAAAAACTAATTGCTAGCGGAATTAGACCTATTAATAACGTTGTTGACGTTACAAATTTGGTTTTAATTGAAATGGGTCAACCTCTACATGCTTTCGATGCAGATAAATTAGGTAATAGCATTGTTGTTCGTCAAGCAAATGAAGGTGAGGTTTTAAAAACTTTAGATAACATTGAAAGAAAGCTAGATTCAAATGATATTGTAATAACAGATGGTAATGAAGCAGTATGTGTTGCTGGAGTTATGGGTGGTTTAACTACTGAGGTTGAAAATGACACTGTAAATATAGTTCTAGAATCTGCATATTTTGATCCGGTTTCTATTAGAAAAACTTCATCAAAATTAGGATTAAAGAGTGAATCCTCTACTAGATTTGAAAGAAAAATTGATTATAATCGTGTTGAACGCGCATTAGATTATGCTGCTCAATTAATTTGTGAGCTTGCAGGAGCTGAGGCTTATGAAGGTGTTGCAAGTGATGTTAAGGTCAATTACGAAGAAAAACATGTGCAGATTACTACCGAGAAAATTAACAATGTATTAGGAACTAATTTGACAGATGAATATGTAAATGCTCTATTTGATAGATTATCTTATGCTTATGTAAAAAGCAATAATGTTTATGATATAACATTGCCTTCAAGAAGAATGGATTTAGAAGAATCAGTTCAAGATATTATTGAGGATGTTGCAAGAATGTATGGATATGATAATATTCCAACAACAATTGCAAAAACACGAGACAAAGGATCTTTAAGCTATTCTCAAAAGAGAATTAGAAGTATTAGACAAATATTGGCTAGTATGAGCTTAAATGAATGTATTACTTATTCTTTAGTATCTGAGCAAGATTTAGGATTATATGTTAATAATGTTAGTGATCCAGTCAAGGTGCTAATGCCACTTACCGAAGATAGAGCAGTAATGCGTCAAAGCTTATTAAATGGTTTAGTTGATGCAGTAGCCTATAATAAAGCAAGAAAAATAACTGATTTAGCTTTATTTGAAATTGGTAATACTTATACAATGAATGGTGAGGAAATTAAATTAGCAATTGCTTTATCTGGTATTTATTCCTCTCAATTATGGCAAGGAAAAAAGAATGTTGCTGATTTCTTCTTGTTAAAGGGAATTATTGACACATTATTTGATAAACTTTCTTTTGAGGTTGAATATTCACCAAAATATGATTTAGATTCATTCCATCCTGGTAGATGTGCTAGTATAATTCATAATGGTAATATTATTGGTGTGATTGGAGAACTTCATCCCAAGTTTGCTAAAGATCATGATGTTTCAGGAACAATTGCTTTAGAAATATCATTGAATGAACTTATTAATGAGGAGCATATTTTAAAATACCATCCTATTAATAAATATCCATCAATTACAAGAGATCTTGCAATAGTTTGTAAAAAGTCGATTTCTTCTGATATAGTTATGAAGCTTATTAAGCAAACTGGTAGAAAATATTTATCTAATATAGAATTATTTGATGTTTATACTGGTGAAAATGTTAATGATGATGAGAAGTCTCTTGCTTTTACTTTGACATTTGAGGATTCTACAAAAACATTAGAGGCTCAAGAGGTTGATAAGGTTATTAATTCTATTATTAATAGGCTTTCGAGAGAACTAGATGCTAGATTACGTTAATTTTGAAACTAGGTGATTTTGTGAATAGTATATACAACTATACCGAGGATATGCTTAAAGATTATTTAAAAGCTAAAAATGAGAAACCTTTTCGTGCTACTCAATTAATTGAATGGTTATATAGGCATAAAATCAATGATTTTGATAAAATAACAAATGTTAAAAAGTCCTTTATTCAAGAATTAAAAAATGATTTCATTATTGATTCTTTAGAATGTATTACAAACCAAATTTCAAAGGATGGTACTCAAAAGTTTTTATTTAGACTAGCAGATGGTAATTTAATAGAAACGGTTTTAATGAATCATGATTATGGATATAGTGTGTGTGTTACTACTCAGGTTGGGTGTAATATGGGATGTCAATTTTGTGCGTCCGGTATGAAAAAAAAACTAAGAAATTTAGAAACTTCAGAGATTGTATTACAGGTTTTATCTGTAAGTAAGATTGCAAATATTAGAGTCAGTCATATCGTAGTCATGGGAATCGGAGAACCTTTTGATAACTATGACAATGTTATTAAATTTCTTAAAATAGTTAATCATCCTTTAGGACTTGAAATAGGAGCACGACATATTACAGTTTCTACATGTGGATTAGTTGATAAAATATTTGAATATGCTAATTTTGATTTGCAGGTAAATCTTGCTATTTCTCTTCATGCTCCAAATAATGAAATAAGAAATAGTATTATGAATATTAATAAAGCATATCCAATTGAAAAATTAATGGAAGCGATTAAGTATTATATTGACAAAACAGGTAGAAGAGTCACAATAGAGTACATTTTACTTCAAGGTATTAATGATTCATTGCAATGTGCTAATGAACTTGCAAATTTACTTCACGGCTTAAATGTATATGTTAATTTGATTCCATATAATGAGGTTATTGAAAAAGGGTTTAAGAGAAGTAATGCTGTTGATATGGTTAATTTCTTTGATGCACTTAAAAAAAGAAAAATCAATGTGCAATTAAGACGTGAACAGGGTTCTGATATAGATGCAGCTTGCGGACAGTTAAGAAGTAAACATTTAAAAAATACATAATTATTTCAATAATGACAAAAATAATACTGGTGAAAACTTATGAAAATAACAAAAATTTTATGGTTTATGATTGGTATTATTTTTATTTTATGGACTTATTATTTATTTGTTAGTCCAAATCTATTTAAGCCTAATGTTGTTACAGTTCCAGATTTAAAGGGATTGAGTGAAGAAGAAGCAATAAAAAGAATTGAGGGTGTTAATTTATCATATTCTATAATATATATAGAGGGAAATAGTAATAGCGTTGATTATTCTATTCCTGGTGAAAAAACAAATGTATATGAAGGTCATTGTATTCAATTATATATTGAGTACATTCCTAAAGAAAAATACCCTTTATTAGAAGGTCTTTTATATAATGATTGTGAGAATGATATAAATTATCTGTGTGATAAATATGATATTAAGCTTGAAACTAACTACATAGAATCTGATGGAATTGATAACCAAATTATATATCAGAGTAAAACAGTTAATGATGATATTATCATCGGAGAAACATTAATATTAACTATTAATAAATCAAATGCCTATTTTCAAATGCCTAATATTGTTGGCTTAAATGTAGAGGTTGCATTAAAGGAATTAGATGATTTTAATTTTAGGTATAGTATTGTTTACTATTATGCCCCTATTGATGAGGATATTATCTTAGAACAAGAAATAAAGGTTGGAGCATTATTAAAAAGAAATGTTGCTCATAATCTTAGAATATATGTATCAAAAGGAATGCCAGAATCATTAGATTCATTAGATATTTCAAGTTTTTGTCATATTTTAAATGAATTAAATTATAATTATGATATAATCTATGTGGATTCTCAAATCAAGGATATCATAATATCGTTTTATTTTGATATTGAATTAAATAAATATAAAATTATAATTACAAAATGAGGTATGAATGAAAAAGGGTAAGGTCATTAATATTAATTCTGGTGTATATAATGTATTGCTTGATACAGGAGAGAATATATACGTAAAAGCAAGAGGAAAACTAAGAAATGAGAAGAAATACATTGTTAATAAAAATTCAAATAGCAAAAAGCTAGTTCCTACTTATATAAAGAATTCTCCTAAGGTTGGAGATATTGTTTATATTGATAATGATATGATAGATCATTATGAAGAAAGAATTAATGAGTTAATTAGACCCGACATTGCTAATGTTGATCAAATATTATTAGTTTTTGCTGCTAAGGAGCCTGATTTTTCTTATTTTTTATTAGATTTGTTTATTATTAATATTGTAAATAAAAATATTTTACCATGCATTGTTATTACTAAAATAGATAAACTAACAACTAATGAATTAGAAGATTTGAAAAACAATATGAAATATTATACGAAAATGGGATACACTGTTTTATATGTTAATAGTTTAACAAAGGATGGTATCTCTTCTGTAGAAGAGGTATTGATTGATAAGACTACTGTTTTATCTGGGCAAACCGGTGCAGGGAAATCAACGCTTATTAATGCAATAATCCCAGATTTTTCTTTAAAAACCCAAGAAATATCTCAAGCCTTAGGAAGAGGTAAACATACAACGCGACAAACAAGCTTATATAAGTATAAAACTGGCTTTATTGGTGATACTCCTGGCTTTTCAAAGCTAGAGGCACTTGAATTAGACAAGACTAAATTATCTAGTTTATTTGTTGATTTTGCTGGTTACAAGTGTAAATTCAAGGATTGTAATCATTCTTTAAATATTAAAGGTTGTGCAATCGTTGAGGCCGTAAACAAAGGAATTATTCTTAAATCAAGATATGAAAACTATATTAAAATTTTAAAGCAATTAGGAGAAAATTAGTATGAAAGTATCTTTATCAATTTTAACTGTTGATTATGCAAATGTGGAGAAAACTTTAGCACCTATAATTAATGATGTAGATTATATACATATGGATGTTATGGATGGAGAGTTTGTTCCGAATATTTCTTTTGGCTATAATTTTATTGCGTCTTTAAGAAAGATTACAGAAAAACCATTTGATACTCATTTGATGATAAAGCATCCTCAAAATTTTATTGAACAATTTGCTAAGGCAGGAAGCAATTTTATAACATTTCATGTAGAAGCTGATTGTGATGTTGTTGATACGATAAATCAGGTAAAAAAATATGGTGTTAAGGCAGGAATTTCTATTAAGCCATCTACATCAGTAGATGATATAATAGAATATTTGCCTCTGGTTGATATGGTTTTGGTAATGTCAGTAGAACCAGGATTTGGTGGTCAAAAATTCATGCCTACGGCTATTGAAAAGGTTAAAAGGCTTAAAGAATTGAAGAATACTCATGGATATAATTATTTAATAAATATTGATGGTGGAATTAATGACGTGACTGCAAATTACATAAATGATTATGTGGATTTGGTAGTAAGTGGTTCTTATGTAGTCAATGCATGTGATTCATTAGGTAATTTAAATAGATTAAAGAATATTTAATTATTTTAATCATATAATATACTAAAAAGCTATGAGGTGATTAAAATAAAAAGAATATATGTCATAAGGCTTCCTAAGCTTTTAAGTATTTTATTAAATAGGTTATGTAAAAGCAAATAGGACTCAAATTGAGTCCTATTTTGTTATATAAAGAGCAAAAAAACTGGCTATGCCAGTTAAATGCGTAATTAATAAGCTATTAAGCTCTTTCGATATTTCCCTTCTTTAAAGCTCTTGCAGAAATCTTAACCTTCTTAACATTTCCGTTTTCATCTTTAATACGTACTGTTTGAAGATTAGCTTTCCAAGTACGACGAGTAGCATTTAAAGCATGAGATCTTTTGTTTCCAGTAACTGTTGTTTTACCAGTTATGTAGCACTTTGCCATTGTTTTGACCTCCTTTAGACTTTATATTCAGCCTTTTAATTATACCTTTATAACTAAAAATAATCAAGTTTTTTTTTAAAAATATCTTAAAAAACTTAAAAAAGACGTTACAGTTCAGTCGTAAATAATTAAAATTTAAATATTTTAAGGTATGTGAAAAT
>JBJEFS010000089.1:0-11131 GCA_051874325.1 Anaeroplasma sp. | reverse complement strand
TAATATTTGAAATAAAAAAACTAAGAGATTCAACTCCTAGTTTTAGTATACGAATAAAAGCATCATCACATAAGATATGTATTTTAAAGATATGTTTTAAAACCAAATTAAATTTTTTTTATGAAATTAATAAAAAAAGACCAGAATTTCTTCTGACCTTTAATATAATATCTTCAATTTACTAGTCTTCTATTGTGCGACAAATAAATGGCACTCTCAACGGATTTCAAGTTTTCGCAGAAAAAAACTCAAAAAGAGCAAAGCATTTTAATGCCTCACTCTCCTTAAGAAACTATCTATTAATAATTTTTTCTAATTCTTTTAAAGACATATATATTTCATCAAAACTTGGAATTTCGCCGCTAATCATTTCTTTCATAGAATCATAGTCTTCATATAACTCTTTAAATCTATATTCCGGTGGCAATATTTTAATACTACCACTTAAAACATCATCATACTTTGCCCAATTATCATTATAAAACTTGATTTTAAATTCTGTTACTCTCCTCAATATTTCTTTGTCATTTAGTATTTCATCTGCATATTGAGAATTAAAAATTTGGTATACATCATAATAATGTCTAGCATATCTTTTAGGCATCTTTTTATTCTCTGGTCTATTTGCCTCTCTATGTAGAATTGTTATTTTTTCCCAAAATGTTCTTCCAATAGAAACAGTTCTAACTCTAGTTCCAATGACATTAAAATTAGGTAGAATAATATTACTTATATATGGATTAATATTCATAACTTCAGCAGGCGTCCATGCTGCCAAAGGACCTATTTCTAATCTGACACATGGAAGAATACCTATATTAACATCATACGTTTTTGGATAATATATGTTTATTAACTGCTCTTCTTTATTAACCTCTATCTTTAAATCATCTATATTTGATAAACCATTTAACAAATCATAATACAATTCATTTGCTATAAATTCTTTAGCGAGATTGTTTAATCTTTTATTGTAAATTTCCTGCTGCCTTTTGCTTCTTTCCTGTAGTGGCTCATTAATTGAAGCTCCTAGTAGTTGCCAATCTAATATTAAATCTATATCTTCAGACATTCTAGATATAACATTATAAGCTTTTGATAAACTTGTTCCACCTTTAAATGTGAAATAATCTCTGAATTTTGAATCATTAAATAAGAAATTTAGTATATAACAAATCCAAAAATCCTTTTCAATTATTGATGGATGTATTTTCATATTCATCGCAGTTGTATCAAAAATAAAACGTTTATCTTCTTTACTCATATTAACAACTTTTTTCATTACTAATACCTCGCATTCTTTTGATACACTCATAAATCCATATCGTTGTATTTTTAGATTCATTACAAATGTTTTCTAGTTCTTCTAAACTAAAGTTATTACCAATTGCTTTTAAATTATTGTAATTAATATTCTCTTTTCCTAATTCTTTTATTGCTTGAATAACTAAATTTGTATTATATGAAAATGAATTAGTTTCTCTTAATGAAGCATGTTTAAATTCAATAGTATTTCCCTCATAGTCATATTTTCTATAAGGTCCTGAACTAACATAAATATATTTAGATGGTATTTGAGTTGAAAGTCCTAAAATATTAAGTGCATAGTTTCCAGTGGGATAAATATCCCAGTTGAAATTCCTTGCAATTGCTTTAGCAATTCCATCTATTGATGGTAGAGTATACATATTAAATGTTTTGTTATATTTAGGAATATCATAAACCCCTCTAATAAGTCTTCTAATTATTTTGTCTTTAGTCATTCGTTCCAAAGTTTTTCTTAAGTTATTATAAGAGCCTAATTCAATAATATCATTAATTGTAAAAGCATCTATATTTAATTGTTCAATTTTATCAATTATTTTTTCTTGTAATTGCATTTTAACCATCACCTTTTGTCACAATTATTATACTATTTTTGTGACAAAAAATCAATTGAATTTTAATCATTATATAATTACTTTTATTTTTTTAAGTTTTTCTCTATAGCTCCCGATTCAACAGATTTTGAATTTTCGCAGAAAAAAACTCAAAATGCATCGAAAAACCATTATAAATTTTATTAATTTATATAATAAATATAAACATATATGGTGGAATTCTAAGACCATTTTCATCTTTTACTAATTGCTTAGGATGAATAATGAACGACTCGCCAATTCTTTTTCCAAATCGTTCCTTAAATAAATTATATGAAATAGTTGTATAATTTTTACTTGACTTCACTTCGATAGGAAAAACTTTTATATTTGTTTTACTATCATTACTAATCAAAAAATCAATTTCAATATCATTTCTATGTTTCTCTAATGAATAATGCGAATAATAATATAATTTCTTGCCTGTTGATACAATCATTTGCGCTATTACATTTTCATAAAACATACCTTTATTAATTGATAGTTTATTGTTAATAATTTGCTTATATAGTTCATTAGATGCTATTTCATTTTCAGAAAAAGTATGACTAACTAATAACCCAGTATCTCCCATATAACATTTAACTGAAGAATCATCTTTATTAAGTGAGAAACCAACATTAGGATCATTGCATTTATAACAAACATTACAAATCATAGAATCATCTAACCAAAACAATGGTTCATCATATTTACTAAATGTAGCACCTGTACTTATTTCACTCAAAACAATCTTCTTGTCATGCTTAGATAAATATCCAGGCAAATTATCAAAAAGTGCTGAAACTTTTGAATTATATTTTTTTGATGATTTATTAATATCATCCTTATACAAATTAAGTATTTCTCTTTTTGCCTTATCAGCGCAATCAAAATCTCTTTTATTTTCAAAATATGCTATAACACTTTGTGGCATACCTCCAACTAAAATATATTCATTAAACAATCTCATTGCATCCGAATGAAATTTATCCAAAAGTCTAGTTCTATTTTTAGCACAATCTTTAATATATTCTAAAAGTATATTTTCATCTGCAGCCCACATAAACTCTTCAAAATCAAGTGGATACATTTTAATTTTCATTTCCTCGGACGGAATAACGATATCGTCAACATTATCTTTGATAGAAATAAGCGAACCTGTCTCTATGTAACTAAATCTTCCGTCTTTAACAAGATATTTTATAGCCTCTCTAGCTTTAGGAAATTTTTGAACCTCATCAAAAACAATTAATGATTCGCCAGGATATAATTTTTTATTGTATTCTAAAGAAATATTTTGAAAAAATAGATCTAGTTTATTTAAATTATCTTTAAAATTATCTTTAATATGTTTACTAGCAATTGCAAAATCTATTATTACATATGATTTATAATTTTCCTCTGCAAATCTTTCTACAATTGTTGATTTGCCAATACGTCTTGCGCCTTCTATTAATAAAGCATAATTATAACTATATTTTTCTTTCCATTCCAACAGTTTTTCATATATTTTCCTTTTTAATTTCATTGAAAATCACCATCCACACTTTAATTATAAACTCATGCACAATAATGCGCAATATGTTTTTTTCAATTTTTACATATAATACGCAAAGTATGAAATGTAAAAAACAGTAATTATACATAAAGTGTTTTGAGTTATCCCTGCAGTGCCCGATTCAACGGTAGGTGCATCGTTGAATAATTAAATCGTTGATTTGTTTCAAATCGTTGCAAATTTAAGACGATTTAGCAACGATTATTTTTTTACATATATTGTTGCTCGAGCCTTACCACTTTTTTCAACAATGCCTTTTTCGACTAATGTATTTAAGATTCTAATTAATGTATCTTTGGTAAAACCACTTATTTCTTCTATTTCTAATCTACTATATGAGTAATTTTGTTTCATGGCATCGTAAACCTTTTTCTCATTAAATGATAAGTTTACCTGATCAATAAGTGGTAATGTAACTGATATGGCACTGCTAGTAACATCATAAATTGGTTTAACTATTGCATCCCTATATGCATCATTTATTCTTTTAATTCCTGTAGCAAAGGCTTCAATAATATTTAGTCTTCTAAAAATATTAGCTATAATTGGATTTCTTAAATAGGAATAATTCCCATTAATGTAGTCCTCTTTTGACATATCTGCTACCAATCCACCAGGTGATGAAATAATAATCTTATCTGGATGCATCTCAATTTTTGTATTAGCTTTTATATCCCAAGTTCTATGTACTAATGCATTAGCTACCGCTTCTCTAAATGCATCAAATGGAACCAATTCTATTTTTTGCCTAAAACCATCTTCAATTTTTTCAACTATATATTCACTCCTAAAAAGTTCTAACACATCATAATATTGTTTTAATATAGATTCACCTGCAAAAGATATTCTTCTCTTGAAAATATTTATTGAATTTCCAAAAACAGCTATATCAAGTCCTGGAAAATTATTACTATCAGCTAATAGCATTGCAGCATTGTTATATCCGAATTTAGAATTATATAAATTTAAACTTTTTAGGGTATCTAAATTAAATGAACTCAAGTCCATCGCTTTAATTAAATTCTCACTTAAATAACTAAATTCAAGGTTTTCTTCATCTACATTCATTTCTTCAAAAGAAATATTCATTCCTGATAAAATTAATCTTTTTTCGTCAATTTCATCTACTTCTACTGTTGATGAATCATTTCTCTTATATGCTTTACCATTATATTTATATGGAGTAGATTTACCTTGCTTAACATATAAAGATATTGTTTTATCATCATTTATTTTTAATGTGTAGTCTGGTCTTGGTTTTATTGAATCATTAATCTGGTTTTCAATATTTAAACATTCTTCATTAGGATCTTTAATTCCAATAACTTTATAATCATCGGTAACACCAAAAACTATTTCTCCATCATTATAATTTGCGAATGCACTAACTGTTTTTAAATATGTTTTTGATATAATTTCTTTATATTCCAATTTCTTATTTTCTTTTTGCATTTTATCATCTTCCTTTACTACTATTATATCATCGTTGCATTCATTTTGCAACAATTATTAAATCGTTGCAACAATAATGCAACTATAAACGCAATTTCATAAATAATAATATTATATGATTATATCCTTTTTATAATTATAATCACCAATTGCTTGGTACAACTACATTCATAATATTAACCTTTGATTTAATACCATCTTCTTAGAAATCTAATGTAAAAAAAAGAGGATAATAAATTATCTGATGTAGATATATGAACTATAAAAAACTTAACGTATTTCTAACTATAAATTATCTAATGTGGAAAAATAAAAAAAACACCTCTAAATCTAGTATAATGGAATTGCTTAAGACCATTAATAAATTAGAGGTAATTTTTTATGATTTTTAATCAATATTCTGCACAATTAAATAAATCAACAAGTTTACCGTTTACAACATAAAACCAGATAAGTCAACAAGTTATCATTTGGACTTGACCACATATAAAACATGTATTTTGCAGAGAAAATTATATAAAATTAAGCCATTATTTCAATCTAATGTCTTTAATATTAATTATTTATAATTAAGTTTATATATTTACGTTAATTTTTCGCGTGGGTTTTTAAGTTAACCATCTCGAAGGTTACTTCTTCGGTCAAACGATAGCCAAAGAAAATATTTCAACCATATTAAATGCTATATTTAGTTGATTTCCCTATTCCAGACATTTTAATATATCCTTTATTTTGAAGTGATTTAATTAATCTTAAAACTTTGTCTTTTGAGAAGCCTGTCACTACAGATAAATCATTACTTGATGCTTGCATTCCGCTTTTTAAATAATCGATTATTTTGGATTCATCTAATGTTACTTCTGGCTTAATATTTAATGACGGTAGTACTATAGTCAAACTATTATCGTAAATCTTAAATTCTGGCTTGAATGGAGCATCTTGGTATAGTTGTTTTATCCTTAGTATCCCTGTCCCAAACATTTCAATATATTTCAATCTGAAAAATATATTTGCAATTATTGGATTTCTAAGTTTTGAAACTTGTCCATTCAAATATTCTTCCTTACTTACACAATGTAGTAAACCACCAGGCGAAGTAATTTCAATCTTATCATTATACATTGAGATTCTCACAAACGGTGTATCATCCCATGTTCTATGGATTAATGCATTCGCTAAAGCCTCTCTAAATGCATTTTCAGGAATAATACTTTCAACTTTTCTATTTGGTCCATCAATTAATTCGTATTGATAATATTTCTTAAACATATCATAGGCTTCATCATACATCATAAATATTGACGCATTTTCTATAGTTTTTCTGTCCATTATTTCATTAATATTGTTCCCAAATTTCATAATATCTACTCCAGGTAAATTATTATTATCAGAAATAATTAATGCAGCATTATTATATTTACCATTGTCATTTATTAATCCAAATGTTTTTAATATATCATTTTTTATAGAGATGCCTAGTATATTCTTCAATTTCTCACTAAACACTTCAAAAGATAACTCTAATTCATTATCTAACTGTTCAAATGTCATATTTTTTCCTTCTAAGATTGCCCTATGAAGCTCTAACAAATCCATTTCAATCGTCGATGAGTCATTTCTTCTATATGCCTTTGATTTATACATATAAGGCTTATATACTCCTTCATAAACTAAAAGATCAATTGTATTATTACTATAATTACATTCAAATCTAAAATTTGCTCTAGGAGAAATAGAATCATTGATTTTATTTTCTAAATCCAAGCAAATGTCTCTTAGATTTCCTTTTAAACCACAAACAGAACCATCATCGTTATATCCAAATCTTATTAGTCCAGTTCCAATATTAGAAAATGCGCTTACTGTTTTTAAAAATGAATTTGTAATTTCTGATTTATACTCTAAAAATCTATCTTCCTTCATATATTAATCACCTAGCTATAATATATCATAAATTCATCAAATATGCAACGTATTTTTTTTCGTTGCGTTTGCGTGTGATTAATTTTTTTGACTTGTTCCATTCGGGCAAAAATAAGCTTGTGACCTTTTTCGAAGGTTACTTCTTCGATCAAACGACAGCCAAAGGAAATAATTAATTTTGACTTATTTTAATAATAAAATATTTTTTATCTTTTATTGTACCTTCTGTTGATACAACTCCGTCTCTTACCAATTTATATAAAATTCCTTTAACTGTCGATAAGCTTAAACCAACAGCTAATGCAATATCTTTTGCCTTAACTTTATCAGTATTAGACAAGAAAGTAATAACTTTCTTTTCATTTAATGAATAAATAGTGTCATTAATATTATGTTTAGTGTTTAATTTAGTGTCAATTTGATTGACACTAAAAATCGTTAACTTTGTTCTATCAGGATTATATGTCTCTACAATATTGGGTTTATCAAATCCAAACTCCTTACAAGCACTTACTATTAAAGGAAATCCACTTCCAGCTCTTTCTCCAACACCAACCAAATTGAACATTTTCAAAATAGTTTTATTTCTAGCGTTGGACTCACCGCCTTTAAACATCCTTTCCTCACTCATTCTTAAACATCCTGGATTAGAAAATTCAATCTTATCCTTATATTTTTTTATAACAATACCCTGTGGTTGGTAAAAATCCGAATTAGAAATTGCATTACATAAAGCTTCTCGTACTGCCTTATGCATTTTCGTCTCATCGATTCTAGTAATATCTTTAATCATAAATGGAGTTTTTAAATCAGAAGTTAACTTTTTTGAAGCCTTACAATAAAAATCATATAAATTACCACTCCAGTCACCAGTATCTGAAGTTAATCGATCTGTCCATCTATAATCTGAATCAAAAGAATATTGTTCCTGATAATCAACAAAATATTCAGGAAATTCATAAACAATTTTATAAGCATATCCAAACATTAATAAACCTGCTCTTGTAGGATGATAGAATCCATCCTTACCTACCCTAATTGCTCCTAAATATTCTAAAAATTTGTTTTCATCTCCTTGAGCAAATACATGTTCTGGTCTCAGCGCCAATAATCGTTGTTTATATGATATTATTGTATCTTTACATAAAGCGTCAATACCTAATGCATCCAAGCATAATAAATCTTGTGATTTGCTTTCAGCATCTCTCAACATTGCTTTAATCTCAGAAGGAGAGCATCGATAATCACCCTCATAATTTCTTCTATATGTTCCTGTTAAAATATTATTATTTATATAGATAGGTTTATATTCAATTGGAGCTGGTTCTAATTTAATTTCTAAAACTGGATATCCATCAAATTCTTTAACATTTACATCATCAGAATTTAAAAGATTTACGCTTACTTTCTGAGGATTATTTAAATTATTGAACAACTCAATTTTTATCTTTTCAATTTCATCAAATGTAAGCATCGATGGAACAAGAGTCTTATCTGGCAATTCATTTATTCCTATATATATAAGACCACCTTTAGTGTTTAAAAAACTACTATATGTTTCAAAAAAAGATTTTGGAAGACCGCCTTTAGCTCTTTTAAATTCTAAATTCTCATTTTCTCTATCATTTGCATTGAAAAATATTTTTTCCATATAACAATCACCTCGCAACTTATCCAACACTATTATAACACTATTTTATATACTAATCAATTATTTTTGACACTAAATCACATTCATTATATACTAATCGCAATTTTAAATTAGTGTTAATGATCTTATAGTATGTTATTTCAAATATTTTCATCTTTGCAATGTACTTTTTCGTTGTAGTTGCACAATTATAGTTCTAGATGGTTGATATGTTTCATTCGGGTAAAAAAATTTTTGTTTACTTTTTCAACGAGATAATCACCATCAGTGCTAGAAACTCTATATAATATGGTAAAACATATCGACATATTAGATTTTATTACTAATACGGATTAATTATAAGTCAATAATAAGTGAGATAATTCTTGTTATGTCATTATTTCTAACATAGTTATATCTATTTTTATCTTCTATAGATTTTTCAACAAGGCTTTTATTGCTTTCACAATTATCTGATACTAAAAGTATTGCAAATCCTTGTTTACCCATTATATTTAAACAAGAATAATAAGCTGCAGTTTCCATTTCTATTAATCTTGAGCCAGTCGATCTAATTTCATCTAAATGTGAATATTCTAACATAATGCTATCTGTACAAAACACTTTTTCTTTCAATATATTAATACCTATTTTTTTTGAGCATTCTACAATTTTATCAATAAATGCTAAATTAGTAGGTTTAATTGTTGTTCCATATACTTTTTTCTCAAATTTTTTAAAGAAAAAAGGAGTTACACCATTAAAAGATAAACATTCTATAGGAGTAGCTATTGTAGCTATTTCAATATCACTATATAAAGCACCTACAGCACCAACAAATACTATTTTTTTAACATTTGAATTTGTTAAACAGAGCATTGAATCAACTAAATTTGATGCCCCACTACCACATTGAATATATGCTATTTTATGATTATCCTTATATATTTCATATGAGCTATTATATACACCCTTTTTTAATAAAATTATATTATCATCCTCACTAAATATTTTTTCTGGATACCATGATGGTGCAATAATAGCTAAATCATAATAATCTTCTTTATGTATACCAAAGATTGAATATAAAATATCATCGACTTTATTATGATTTTCTGCCTTTTTAACCACTTCTTTAGCATCAAGCATTTCTATATCTTCTAGTAGTAGTTCATCAACAGATATTTCTAATGCATTAGCCATATTAGCTAAGCCATCAATGCTTAATTTTATATCACCATTTTCTATCTTGTATACAGTACTTCTAGTTTTATATCCTAATCTTTTAGCTAATGTATCTAATGTTAACCCTTTAGAGTTTCTTATTTCTTTTATTCTTTTTCCTATGTTCATATTAGTTACCTTTTTTTCTTAGAATAAGTTAATAATACATTTAAGCTTTCCAGATATTTTTGTTCAGTATCTGTTGGATTATTTAAAAATCTCTCTTTAAATTTATTATATTCTTGTTTCGCATGCTTTAAAGCTTCTTCATGTGATACAATTCCTTTTCCTTCTAAAATATCCTTTCTACTCATTTTTAAAAAATAATCTAATTGATTTTCCCAGTCATTCATTGTCATTACATTTTCTTCTAATGCTTGGAGTTCTGCAAAATCTAAGTATAATGAAACGATTCTATTTAACATATCTAATTCTTTTTCATCTAAATAATTTTTTGCTATTAATGTATCATCTAATAAAGGATAATCGCCTGAAAATGTATTTAATCCCATAAAATCTTTATCTGCATTAGTTCTATCTTTTATAATCTCGGCAGCAGTATGTCCATGTACTGCATAGTGTAATTTATTTTGAACCGTTTTAAAAAAATTTGTTGCAATTTCACTTTTCGGATCATAATCCGAGCTAGTTGCAAATATATCTAACACCTGTCTCCAAAAAACTCTTTCACTAGAACGTATGTCTCTTATTCTAGCTAATAATTCTTTAAAATACCTTCCTCCACCTGATTCTTTTAAGATATTATCATTTATAGCAAATCCCTTAACCATATATTCCTTTAAGGTTTCAGTAGCCCACTTTCTAAAATTAACTCCAATATTACTTCTAACACGATATCCAATTGCTAAAATCATATCTAAATTGTAAAAATCAATATTATAATTCTTACCATCCGATGCAGTTGTTCGGAAATTCCTAACAACTGATTCAAAGATTAACTCTTCCTCGTTAAATATATTTTTTATATGCTCACTAATTGTAGCTTTAGAAACGCCAAACAATTCAGATAATTGTTTTTGGTTCAACCAAACAGTATTTTCATATACTTTTACTTCAATTTTATCATTACCATCATGAGTTTTATAAATGATAATGCTTCCAAATTCTTTATTCATACAATCATCTTCTTTCTGTTTTAATTGTATCACGTTTCTAATTAATAAACAATTGTTTGTTTACAAAAAATAAACAGAGACTATTAAAACCTCTGTCTAAAACTTATTATATAAAATTATTATTACCATTGATATAGTTGACTTATTTCAATCAGGAAAATCCGTACTTTCGCAATGATAATGTTGCCACTCTCTCAACGTCTTTACTGGTGGGTGTTCGATAGAAAACTAATCATTTGGATTTTTGACTATAAAAGTAAGCGTCAAAAATGAAGCGTACCCATTTATAGCACAACAACAGCAAAAA
>JBJEFS010000088.1:0-11133 GCA_051874325.1 Anaeroplasma sp. | reverse complement strand
TGGTGGAGCTGGGGAGACTTGAACTCCCGTACGTAACAATATCCAATGTACCTTCTACACGCTTAGTCTATTCTATTATTTCACTAGCCCTAAGGGAATAGGCAACCCAAAGACTAGCTACACTCTATTGTATTCATCAATACACCTTAGAGTAGCAGATGGTTGATATATCCTACTGTGTTAAAACTCAAGCCTAAAAGCATAGGAAACTAATAGGGTGAGCCGCTTATATTATAATTAGCAAGCGAAAGCATAGTTAGCACAAGAATTGCTTCTTGCAGCTAAGAATGCATAATCATTGTTTTCTTCTGCGGTTATTTAAAACCTCGACGTTTTTATAGTGGTCTACCACTACGTGCTTATACACCTTCAATAATCACGGCGAATCCGAAACAGCCCCATAAAAAGGTAATTTATAATTACCTATTACACTATAATTATACCATAACTAGTATTAAAATACTAGCGATTAGCATATTTTAAGTCACTCGCAATTGCTCTTTTTGTATCTCTCTCTTTAATTGCTTCACGCTTATCAGCAAGTTTTTTACCTTTTGCTAATCCTATTTCAATCTTAACTAAAGAACCTTCAAAATAAGCTTTTAGGGCAACTAATGTTAAACCATCTAATTTAATCTTAGATGCTAATTTATCACATTCGTGCTTATGTAAAAGTAATTCTCTTGTTCTTAATTCATCATGATTAAAAATATTACCATGATCATATTTAGCAATAAACATATTTAAAATATATGGTCTATTGTTTTTTAATATAACATAAGCATCATTTATATTACATTTACCCTCGCGAATAGATTTTACCTCTGTTCCCTTTAGCTTTATACCTGCTTCAAATTTATCTAAGATAAAATATTCAAATGGTGCTTTTTTATTTGTACAAATTATTTTCATATTCATCATCCTCATATTCTGATTTTAAGACAAAATCAATTTTTCTAGTTTCTTTATTTGCATCTACAACAATTATTTTAACCCTATCTCCTATATGATATGTATTAAAATCATCATATGCCGATAAAAGATTTTCAGAAACAGATACATAGCTACTCATATTTTTAAAAGAAATAAGCCCTTCAATACCATTCTCTAAAGTAACAAACATTCCAAATGGTGCTATTGAAGTAATAGTACCTTCAAACTTTTTACCAAGAAATTTTTCCATATACCATGCACATAGCATATCATCTACAGTTCTTTCACAATCTACTGCCTTTCTTTCAGATGCTGAATTTAAAAGAGCTATATCAGGTATTATTGCATTATATTTAATTAAATCATACTCTAAATTAGCTGGATGCAATAATAATTTTTTTATCATACGATGAGTCATTAAATCAGGATATCTCCTTATAGGTGATGTAAAATGACAATAATAATTCATAGCTAAGCCATAATGTCCTAAGCATTTTTCATGATATTTGGCCTTCATCATGCTTCTTAATAGCATATTATTAATTATTTCATGATTTGGATTATCCTTTACATCTTCTAAAAGAGTTTGAATTTGCTTAGGATGAATATCATTTTTAATATTTTTTACCTTCACATTCATAGACGCAATTGTCGCAAATACCTGATGTAATTTTTCTTGTTCAGGCTTTTCATGGACTCTATAAACAATAGGCAAATTCATAATATTCATATGATAAGCAATTGTCTCATTAGCCATCAGCATAAAATCCTCAATTAATTTCTCAGAATCTGCTCTTTCTCTTTTAATTATGCTTTTTGGAGAACCATCAAGATTAAGTTCAAATTTATATTCAGTAGTATCAAATTCAATACCACCCTTTTTATGTCTTAACTCTCTAATTAATACTGATAAATCTCTCATATTTCTTAGCATATCAACGATATCAGCATATTCATTAATCAAATCTAAATCACCATTTAAAATTTTATTAACCTTATTATAGGTCATACGATGATGAGAATTAATAACACCTTCACAAATATCATAATTAACTAGCTTACCCTTAGAATCAATTTCCATGATGCATGCAAGTACTAATCGATCAACACTCTCATTTAAAGAACAAATCCCATTTGATAACTTTTTAGGTAACATAGGGATTACTCTATCTGCTAAATAAACACTGGTACCTCTTTGTAGAGCTTCCTTATCAAGGGCAGTATCCTCACCTACGTATTCAGCAACATCAGCAATAAAAACACCTAATGAGTAATTACCATTTGGTAAAATCTCAAGATATACAGCATCATCAAAATCCTTTGAATCATCACCATCAATAGTAATAATATTTAGATTTCTAAAGTCTCTTCTATTTTCAAATTGAACTGGCAAAACCTCATCAGGAATATTCTTTATTTCCTCTATAACCTCATCACAAAATGGAACTTTAAAACCATACTCAGCGGCAATAGCGGTAATTTCAATACCAGGATCATCCTTAGTTCCCAGCTTTTCAATAATTTTAGCACCTAAATCTTTTTTATTATAGATTACCTCTGCTTTAACTAATGAACCAACATATTCTAGATTTTCTTGATTAAAGGGAATATTGATTGTTACTGGAAAAGATATAATTTCAGATGTTATATATAAATAGGAACTATTCTTTTTATTTTTAAGCTTTACAAAGCCTACAATATATTTATTACCTCTTTCAATAACCTTATATATTTCTCCTTCAACACCCTTATAACCTATTTTAGGAAAAACATAGCATATATCACCATTATAAACATTATTTAAACTATCCTTATCTATATAATAATATTTTTCATCATCTACATATGCAAACGCATAACCTGCAGTCTTTATAGAAATTCTAGTTTTATAGATTGGATGGTATTCATTTTTATATAAACAAATTTTTTCTTCTAATACTAGCTCAGTTAATATTTTTTCTACTTCATTATATTTAGCATTAGTTTTTTTAATTATATATTTTATATCAGCATAAAGATTATCTACAATAAATTGATAGATTGTTTCCTTATCTAGGTTTATTAAAGATTCCTTAATTTTTTTAGACATTATACCATCTCCTCTCTATATTATTTACCTTAATTAAGAAAAAAATGAGATTTTTTAGAAATCTCATTAATCATTTTATATATGTAATGCAACTGATGTAATAACTAACGCTATGAATAATACTGCTAAAACCGCTGTAGTTCTTTGCATAACTAATTCAAGACCACGTGTTTTTTGATTTTTAAAAAGCTCTGACTTACTACCATTGAAGGCATCATTAATGTCATCCTTTGAACCTTGAAGCATCACTATTATAATTAACAAAATTGCTACTAAAACAACAAAAATATCTACTATGAATTCCATATGAAAACCTCCTTACGCAAAAGTTCTATATTATTATACAAAATAGATTAAGTCTTTGCAAGACATTTTTAATTTATTTTAGAACTTTTATAATCAATTGTGGTTCTTTAGCTGTTTCAGCAATAAAATAGGCATCCCGAATCATTTTTATCTCATTATCATTATTTGTCTTATTAGTATAGATATAAGCTATAATATCTCCACAATTGACCTTATCGCCAACCTTTTTAGTTAAAACTATACCAACACTATGGTCAATTAAATCTGATAGTTTTGCACGACCAGCACCTAAAAACATTGCTGCTGTACCTAATGCTAAAGCATCAATTTTATTGACATAACCATTAGCATCTATCTCAACTGGTATAATATATTTGCTCTTAGCAAATAAGCTAGGATTAAATATGTATTCCTCATTTCCACCCTGTGCATGAACCAAGCACGCTAATGTTTTTAAGGCTTCCTTATTGTCTATTTGCCTTATACATAATGATCTTGCCTCATCAAGGGACGAAACGTAACCGGAATCCAAAACTAAATGTGAGGCAACAGTTAAACAAAGCTCATAAAAATCACTAGGACCATTACCATTTAAAGTATTTATAGCTTCTATTACTTCTAAGGAGTTACCGATAGCCAAGCCTAGTGGCTCATCCATATTAGTTAATATTGCAGTCATCTTTTTGCCTGATCTTTTACCAATTTTAACCATTAAATCAGCAAGCTTTGTTGCAGATGAAACATCCTTCATAAATGCACCACTACCAACCTTTACATCTAAACAAATAACATCAGCACCACTTGCCAATTTTTTTGACATTATAGATGAAGCAATAAGAGGGATTGATTCTACTGTGGCTGTAACATCCCTTAAAGCATAAAGCTTTTTATCAGCAGGAGCTAAATCAGCAGTTTGTCCTATTAAGGCAATACCTATTTCATTTACTTGCTTTATAAATTGTTCCTCAGATAGAGATATATTATAACCTGGAATTGATTCAAGTTTATCTAAAGTACCTCCAGTATGACCTAAACCTCTACCACTCATTTTAGCAAATTTAATACCTAATGATGCAACAAGTGGAGCTACAACAAGTGAGGTTTTATCTCCAACACCACCCGTTGAATGCTTATCAACCTTTACACCCTTTATTCTAGACAAATCTAAAATATCACCACTATATAGCATTGCCTTAGTAAGATAAGCTGCTTCTTCATCATCCATACCTTGAAAATAAACTGCCATTGTAAAGGCAGACATTTGATAATCTTCTACCTCTTTAGATATAAAGCCATTAATCATAAAATTAATTTCTTCTTCTGTTAATTTATTCCCATCTCTTTTTTTTAAAATTATATCTACTGCACGCATATAACCCTCCATTATATAGCATTATAAACGCCTAAAATATTTACAATAAACTCATTATTTAATCTATTAGCAACAGCATCTAAATTTGATAATTTATCCTTTTTTAATTTACATTCAATATAAAACTTATATTTTCCCATTTCAGTCTTCATAGGTCTTGATAAAATGGATTTTAAATTTATATTTAAATCATGAAATTCTTTTAAAATATCATACAACATACCAGGTCTATCTTGAGTAGCAACGATAATTAATGATGCTTCAATTACATCATTTAATTCATTTTTTATATTATCATTTGAAACTATAAAAAATCTTGTTTCATTGTTTTGAGAATCAGCTATATGAAGTATCTCTAACGGATAATGATTATCCTTTAAGGAATGAACTGGAATAATGGCTCCATAATTTTTTGAATTGTTAATTAATTGAACGGTTTGACTATTACTTTGAGTATTAATAATATTGAAGCTATACTTATTAATAAAATCTAAGCATTGACCATATGCCTTAAACTGACAATAAACATCAGTAATTTCATTTATATCTGTTGTATAAGAAACAAAAGCAAAATCAATATTTAATTTCATTTGTGAAATAATGTGATAGTTTTTATTAATAATAACATCTAGGCTTTCTAGAACAAATCCATCTAATGTATTTTCAAATGGTAAAATTGCCATAGTATTGTCATCTACTGCTAAACCAGACTTAACAATGCTAGGATAATATGTTATTTCTAAATCTAAATCATTATCCAAAATATATTTTCTAGCAGCAATATCACTATAAGTACCACTAGGACCTAAAACCGCCAACTTTTTCATATACTACTCCTTCATATAGAGGAACCATTATTCGATCTTCTTTTTTAAAATAATATACACTCGCAGATTTATATTCTTTTAAAACGTAGAATTTATCATTTTCAATAATTAGTGCAGTATCCTCTTCAATTCCATATGCATCTAAATCATATTTTTTTAATTCATCATTATAAAAAATCAAATCTTCATTTTGATAATGAGGACAAATATTAATATTCAAAATACCTAAGCAATTAACCATTTTATAATTGTAATTATGAAAATTATCTGTGTACATATACTTGTCCCCCATAGCTACTCTTGTATAGAGCATAGCACCAGCTGAGGAACCAGCAAAAATCTTATCATCATTTATATGCTTAATAAGTACCTTATCTAATCCATTATTAATAAAGCGTTCAACAAGTATATCACAGCAGCCACCACCAATATATAATAAATCACAATTAGTTAATTGAGAATTAAATAAAATCGGGTCAAAGCTATTCATAAATATTATATCACAATTTATTCCGTTCATTAAGTTTAAAAATTTTGAATTTGATTTCTCAAACTCAGTTGCTGCAAAAGGACAAAACAAAACTTTTTTGTTTTTTGTCATTTCAACTAATTTTTTTTCAATATTATTAGTACCTAATTTTGATTTACCACCAATTAAAACGAACTTCATTATTTAACTCTTGCCTCTAAACGATAAATTGGTCCAAGCTGTGACCACTTATCTTCAAATTCAGTCGTAATATTATCTGGATATTTTTCTAAATCATTATGTAAATCAAGAGAAATATTACTAAGATAAAAGCCATTATTACAAAACATTTCAAGAGAATATTCAAATAAACCTCTATTATCAGTCTTTTGAATTATTTCACCCTTTTTATTTATAATTGACCTATACATTTGCAAAAAAACTTCTGATGTTAATCTTCTTTTTGCATGACATTTTTTTGGCCATGGATCAGAAAAATTCAAATATATTCTCGATACCTCTTCACTTGAAAAATAATTAATTATCTCACTAGCATCAATTATTACTAATTTTAAATTATTAAGATTATATTTCATTGCTTTTTCAAGGGCTCTTAATAAAACTGAATCATATTTTTCAATAGCAATGTAATTAATATTAGGATTATTATTAGCTAAAGTAGTTATAAACTGGCCTTTACCACATCCTATTTCAATATGAATTGGATTATTATTACCAAATAATTCATTCCATTTACCCTTGTAATCACTTGGATTATCTATATAATATTGATTATTATTTTCCTTAAGTCTTATTGAAGCATTTTTTACTTTTCTTAATCTCATTATTTTGTAAGTTCGTATATAGCATTATAATAGATTTCAACTGCCTTATCAAAATCCTCAATATACATATATTCATTAGCTATATGACAAACATCCTCTCTTCCATAAAATTGCGGACCAAAGGCAACAGCATTACCAATTTCTCTTGCATAAGTTCCACCACCAATAGTAAATGGTTTATTTTCAAAATCATTTGTTACATCAGTATACGCCTTCATAAGTTTTGAAACAAGCTCACTGCTTTTATCAACAAAATGTCTAGGTGATGTACCTAAAATTTTATAATTATACGCATATTTTGCAGTTGCAATATTAAGCTTTTCTTCTATTAATGAAAAACATTCGTTATATGGGACACGGCAATTAACACCTAGTCTAATACTACTATCGTCAACCCTTACTATAGCATAATTACTTGTTAATTCTCCCATTTCCTCATCGTAAGCTGCGTAACCTATTTTACTTCCTGTAGTATCAAATAGGAGATATTCCTTCATAAATTCAGCTAGCTTTGAATTTGTATATTCAACTAAAAATTCAAATAAAATATATGCTGCATTCAAACCCTTTCTAGGACACATTGCATGAGCAGCAAAACCATAGGCCATATAAACTCCATTCTTAATTTCACCCTTATAATTCTTTTTAGTTAGAAACTCCAAGTATTCTTTTTCTAAATTTAATTTAAGTTTCATTTCTGCATAAGATGGAACAATATTATATCTATCACCACATTTAAATTCAGCTATAACATTATCTCCACTAGATGATAATATATCATATGATAGCATTCCCTTTTCTCCATAAATTACAGGAAATTCTGCATCGGGAGAAAAACCTAAACTAGGCTTTGGTTCCTTTTTAAGATAATGTTCTAAACATCTACTTCCAGATTCTTCATCACAACCAACAATTAGCCTAATCCTTCTTTTTGGTTTAAAGCTCCTATCCTTTAGCATTTTTAAAGCCGTATAAGCACATACTAATGGTCCCTTGTCATCCATAGAACCTCTACCAAATAATTTACCATCTCTAATATCTAAAGTAAATGGACTACTTACCCATTCCTCTTCCTTTACAGGCACAACGTCTAAATGAGCCAAAACACCAAGTATTTCTTTACCTGTACCATATTCAATATGTCCTGCATAATTATCAATATTTTTTACAATAAATCCGTCGTTTTTAGCCAAATCCAATAAATATTCTAAAGCTTTTTTATTTTCCTCTCCAAATGGAGCATCACTATCCGGATTATAATCCGTTAATATTGTTTTATATGATATAAGATTCTTTAAAATTTCAAAGGCTTTAATCTTATATTTACTATATAATTCCTTAAATTCCATTGTTTCCTCCTTAAAGAAAAACAAAATAAACTGTTACCAATTTATTTTGTCATTGTTTTATAATTCTCTTCCAAGTCCCAATTCGATTATTTTGTTTTTTATAGCATCGATAGCTTCAATTTCATCTTCACCATTTGCTACAATTTCAATCGTAGTACCACTATAAACACCTAATGACATTACACCCATAATTGACTTTAAATCAACTGTTTTTTTCAATGCTGATAGCGATATATCGCACTTAAAATCAACTGCTACATTTACTAACGTTGTAGCTGGTCTTGCATGAATGCCTGATTCGCTTGTAATTCTAAATGATTTCTTAACCATAAGTGGTCCTCCCTATAATTTTTTTTGTATAGCCTTTTGAATTGTGAAAGAATCTAATTTAAATAAAGTTTTTATAACATTTCCTGTAACGAAAACACCAGACGTTGATATTTCCTTTAATCCATTTAAATCAGTAATATCTGTATCCTTTACTTCAAACTTTAATCTACCATTATCAACTACTACTTTAAGAATATTATCTTTCCCACCTAATAATGTTATTAAATTATCTATAAAAATATCATCAATTTTAATTTTTTTGCCATTTTTCCTTTTTTTAAGAACAATAACAAAAATTAAAGCAAAAATAAATAATAAGCATACAGCACCGATTATACTAATAAGTATAATTTTTGATGTATTTTCAACAAACATACATATACCTCACTTTAATTCAAAACGTTACATATATATTATATAAATTTATTAATATTTTATCAAGAATAATATTAAATATAGTTGGCTTTTGTCTATTCATTTTTATTTTTTTATCATACCTTAAAGTAGGAGGTGAAAGAATGAATTCACATAACCTAGAACAAGAAAGCTGTAGCTGTAATTATATTAAAGAAACAATTAGCAAAATAGATAAGATGCAAAAAGAAATAGTATCTGATACTTCTTATCGTTGTATTTCATGTAATTCATCACTTTTTTCTAATCTATACAACACTATTCCGATCTCATTATATACTTGTTGCGGAAATAGTATAACCGGGCTGATTGGGGCAGGTGGAGATGAAACACAATACTTTAGAGTAGAATCAATTAGATGTGGTAGATTTGTAACATTAAGACTTCTTGAAGCCACTACTGTTGAAGATGTTACAACATTAACTGGCACTGATTATACATTAATAGTAGACCTAGACTGTATTGGTCGTATTCAATGCTTCAATCCAATAAATGTTGAGGTTTGTACAGCATCTGATACAACAAATTAATTAAAGGAGAACCGACGTTCTCCTTTAATATTATTCACTATAGCCATATTTTTTAAAAAATTCATTCTTAAAATCTAAAAGCCTATCCTCTTGGATAGCTTTTCTAATATTTGCCATCAAAGATTTCAAAAAATACAAATTATGATAGGTTATCAATCTCATACCTAAAATTTCCTCAGACTTAACTAAGTGATTCAAATAAGCTCTTGTATAATTCTTACATACATAGCAATCACATTCTTCATCTAAAGGTGCAGAAGATTCCTTTAATAATGAATTTTTAACCTGTAGTTTACCTCTTGATGTAAAGGCTGTACCATGTCTAGCATTACGGCTAGGTAGAACACAATCAAACATATCAATACCATTAATAGATCCTACAATTAAATCATCTGGTGAACCAACACCCATAAGATAACGAGGCTTATCAGCTGGCATTATTGTCTTTAAATACTCAAGCATATCATACATTGCTTCTTTAGACTCCCCAACAGATAAACCTCCTATTGAATAGCCTGGGAAATCCATTTCCATAAGTTTTTCTAAACAATACTTTCTAATTTCCTTGTTACCGCCACCTTGAACAATCCCAAATAAAGCCTGTTTTTCTGGGAATTTATGAGCATCCAATCCTCTTTTTGCCCATCTAATTGTACGATCAACGCTATCTTTCATATACTCAGTTGATGCATCAAAGGGAGGACATTCATCAAAGGACATTATTATATCTGCACCTAAATTATTCTGAATTTGAATCGATTTTTCAGGTGATAAAAATAGCTTTTCACCTGACTTATGATGTCTAAATTCAACCCCCTCTTCAGTAATCTTTCTAATTTTCGATAAAGAGAATACTTGAAAACCTCCACTATCTGTAAGAAGAGCACCATCCCAATTCATAAAACCTCTAATGCCACCAAAATTTTTAATAATTTCATCACCAGGCTGAAGCCATAAATGGTAAGTATTACCTAAAATTAGCCCATCTGAAACTTCCTTAACCTCTGAAGGAATAAGTGTTTTAACATTAGCCTTTGTTCCTACCGGCATAAAAATTGGCGTCTCAAAATCACCATGAGGAGTATGCAATATTCCATATCTAGCACCTGATTGCTTACATACATGTTTTAATTCATACCACACTGCTGCCATTAGCGAATCCTCTTAATTGTTTTTATTTTTACTTCATTTATAGGTCTATCTTGATAATTTGTTTTAACTGAAGCTATTTTATCAACCACTTCTATTCCCTTTATAACAGCTCCAAAAGAAGCATATTCACCATCTAGGTGTGGAGCGTCCTCATGCATAATAAAAAATTGAGAACTTGCAGAATTTGGCATAAAGCTTCTCGCCATTGAAATAACACCTTTTGTATGCATTAAAGGATTGTTGACGCCATTAGATATAAATTCTCCTTTAATATTTTTACCACTGCCACCAATACCTGACCCTAGTGGATCTCCACCTTGAATCATAAAGCCTTTAATGACTCTATGAAATATAATGCCATCATAAAAGTTTTTATCAACTAAATTCAAAAAATTTTCAACTGTTATAGGTGCAACCTGAGGAAATAATTCTATCTCCATAGCACCATATTCTTCTACATCAAGTAAAACTTGAGGGTTTTTTTCATTTAATAATTCTTTATATATCATTTTCTTCT
>JBJEFS010000087.1:0-39202 GCA_051874325.1 Anaeroplasma sp. | reverse complement strand
ATACAGGTGGAGGCTTCGCATTTATTCTTGTATTGTTTATTCTGATTGTATTAGTAGAGACATACAAATAAACCAAATTATTTAATTAAACTCAAGTCTATCTATGCCATTTTTATTAACATAGATCTTTTTAATGCATTTTTGTATTATGGTTCTTTTTTGCTCATTTGGTAAAATATCCCAACCTGCTACAAGTGTTTCTAATATAGCTAGCTTTTCAGTTATATTTTTTTCAAATGTAATTTTGTCATCCATTTTCTTTATTGATTCATTAATGCTATTTAGCTCATCATTTAATTTTGAAATGTCCGACAATATTTTATTAGACATAAATTTATAGTCATCATCTGTGATAGTTCCAGATAGAAGTTTTTCTAAGAGGTTTTCACGCGATTTATTCTTACTTGCAATTTGCAATAAAATGTTGTCCCTATTCTTTATTAGAGAATTAATTTCAGTTAGACCAATTTGATTAACAATAGTATTGTTATTTAAATTTTTTATGAAATTTCTAAATATTGTATTAAATGTATTTGTGTTTAGCATATAGCCTTTACATTTTTCTTCATTAGTATACAGCTTGAACCTAGAGTTGCACTCATAGTAGAAGTACTTAATAGTTTTCCCGGTTTTAGCTAAGGTACGTTCTGTTGATTGGTTTGTTGATAATGCATATCCACAATGACTGCAGCAAAGTAGTCCTGCAAAAATAAACATATCAGCAGGGTATTTCCTTGTAAAGTACTTTGTTTTAATATTAGTCTTCTCATTAACTCTCTCCCACTGTTCTTCTGAAATAGTAGGCTCAACATTTGTAGCTTTAATTAGTATTGGTTCATTATCAATCTTTTGCGAAGGCGCAATCATATTATAGTAAGATATACCAGTCCATCCTTTATATATTGGATTTCTTAATATTCTAGTTACATCGGATGCATGCCATTTTGTTTTATTTCTTCCGAAATTAAAGTTAGCAGCTACCATGTACATGGCAATTTGATTATATGACTTACCTTCTTCAAATAGTGAATATATTTTTATGATGTCATTTCTATAACGTTCGTCAACAACATATTTTTTATTTATATCATCATATAAATAGCCATATGGAATAACGCCTTGTTTTGGCTTGATTCCTGTAGTTCTAAGTTTTTGTCTTTTACCTGACATTAAACGTTCACTGATCTTTTTACGCTCTAGTTCAGCAAATGCTCCCATTATCGAGAACATGGCCATACCTGCATCATCAGAAGTGTCAACAGATTCATCTGACATGATTAACTCTACATCTACAGAATCTAGTTCCTTTTTAATTGTTAATAAATCTAGAAGATTTCTTGATAGTCTATCAGTTTTATAAACTATAACACAATCAAATTTTTTATTTTTAGCATCTCCAATTAATTCTTGGAGTGCTTTTCTTTTTTCAATTGAATGGCCAGAGATTCCTTCGTCAGTATATAGTTTGTAAATCTCGTAATTATTTTTGGCACAAAATTCAATTAATCTTCTTTTTTGAGCATCAAGGGAAAATCCCTTTTCAACTTGCTCATCTGTGGATACACGTGTGTATAATGCTGCTTTCATTTTTTCTCTTCCTTTCTTATTAAATAATTTGCATTTACAAATTCATTGGCTACCTCTTCATTATATTTTATTTCTTTACTACTAGAATTAATACTGCTTAATGTGTAGGTATGATAATGTGCTAATTCATGTGCCAATCTAAGGGCTCTAAGCTCGTCATTATACGTTTTTTCAATCAAAATGGTATATTCTCCTTGGTAAAATATAATAAGAGCATCTGAGGGCATATTTGACATATCTGCATAGAAGACTTTAAATTATATTTCAGAGCCTCCTGTTCTAATTGTTTAAGTGATTTTAGTTTCATATTGCAAATTTCTACAGAATGGTATAAAATTATGGATAGTTAGTCAGTAAATATAAGGTGGTTACCCTACTTGAAGGGAGGCTTGGTATTATGCAAGTTTGAATTTTCAAGAAGGGAGTTATAGATGCAACTGCTTGCATTGATCGTAGGTATCTGCAATTTATCATTAGCAATAATACGATTTATTATCTTTTTAATAAAAAGAAAAAACAACCACTAGTGACGCCAATCAAATAGGTGGTTGTTAAACTAACCTGGGTGGCCATTTGCTGACTAACCCTTTTATTTATATTTATATTTATATTATATGCTAAAAAAATTAATTAATCAATATGTTATCCCCTAGATTGGGAATTTTTTTTTAATTTGTAATGATTTGTTATATAGTTGCATATACTAAAAATGGGCCTAAATGATGATAAGTATTTCTAGATGATTATAAATAAAATTGTAATTTTCTACACATTTTGTGTAAAAAAGTGCTAAGGACTAGTTGACATCCTAGGGTCAATTGAGTAAAATATTAATACGATGATACTTTTCATCTAATTTGACTCATCTACATATGGTAGAAGGAGATTACTGGGGCGATGCTTTTTTTGTTGGCGTCGCCCCTTGTCTATTTTATAAAGGATTTGGTATGTAGTTTTTATTAGCTTCATACTTTTTTATTTTTCTTTCAACATCAAATTGACCGTATAGATAGTAGGCAGTAACTAATAAGTATTTATCAAATTTTTTGTTTTTCTCAAATACTACCATAAAATTTTCATCAGGAAGGAGAATATTAACACGATAGGTGTTTTTGTAATCTTCGTACCATAACATTGTTCCTTTGCAATCACATGATGTTAATGGTATACAGTTTGGGTGTTCGATTAGCAATCTGACCCATTCTATACGTTCCAGTCTTCTAATGTCGGGCTCCCTATCCTCATGTTTGCTGGAATTCCTACCTTGCCTTCTATTATAATCTTTTGTGGTGATATGATCGAATGAATGGTATTTACCATTAAAGTCGGGATAGTATCTTGGTTCTACAGGCTTGCCGTTAATGCTTGGGTGCGATTTTACAAAATCCCTAACGAATAAACTGTATGCATATTCATACTCCTCTCTAAAGTTGTTTAAGTCAATATCTAATTCCTTTGTTAGCCATGAACAATTGATTCTCATATTACTTGGCCTCCCAAAAGAATAGGTTGAATTTTCTCTCTGTTAGATAGTTTGTTTTATTTAATCTATAGCCTGAACGTTCTTTTATTTTATTAACGATGCTATTTTTTGCTGTAGAGCGAATATGTTCTTTAGGGAATGTTCTATTTCTAAACATTACCGCACCAATCAAAATATCAGCTAATTGCATAATTTGGCTTTCATCAGAACGTATAGGCCTAACTTTTTGTATCATCTGATGGGCAAAATCCCAACGTGAGTTACAACAAACATCTTCCAAATTTAGGCATTTTTGATAACTTTTAGTATCTTTAATGTCGACATACACATTATACTTATTATCCCTTTCGAAAACAAAAGACAACATATCGAAATACATTTTATAATAAAACTGGTCATGTGTTTGATTGAAACGTTTATGGTCCAATTGAGTTTTATCAACAATTATCATTCGAAAATGCAAGTCTTGATAATCGAAAAAGAAATTAATTAAATCGATGTAAAAATTCACTTTTGCAGGTGTTACTTTAGTCCATTTAATTTCACTTGTAGTAGATATATCATGACGCAATTTAAGCTCTCTAATTCGATTGCTTATTTCCTTAGTCTTATCTTTAGGGCACCACACGCCGCCGATTCCCATAATATCTATACCATCATTTTCCAAATGGCAGCTTTCATCGCAATATACATTATATTCCACATTTATAATTCTCCTTTATATTTATTTTTCATATATACATTAGCTATCTCATAATTATGCTTTATTTTCTTGTCGATCTTATTTATTTTCTTGACTTTTCAAAAATTGAACATAGCTAATTACCTGTTTAAGCTGTTCTTCAGATAGACTTTCAGTTTGATTATGTAGAGCTATTAGTGTTTCATTAGATTGTATAGTAGTAGAAGGTGGCGTAGTAGCTTGAATTATTACGCTTCTTGAATCAGTATTACCTAGTAAATAATCGACAGATACATTGAAGTATTTAGCTATTTTTTCTATTATCTCAGCTTTTGGTCTGTGAACTCCATTTATATTTCTTGATAATGTTGATTGTGTAATGCCAAGTTCTTTTGCTAAACCTAGCTGGTTAATGTTATGTTCGGTCATAAGTTTATTTAATCGTTCTTTGAAAATGTTTTTCATCAAATATCACCTCTCTTATGCGTTAATTATATAAAAATATGCAAAAAAAATATACAAATATGCGAAAATTATATAAAATGTATTGACAAATGCGAAAACGTATAATATTATAAAAAGTGTATTTATGCGAAAACGCATAAAATGTTGCAGTTTTCATTCACATGGTGGATTTAAAATAACAGAATGGAGGTGAAACAAATGGATATTCGAATGCTATTTAATTGCAACCCTAACAAATTTAGAGATGCGGCTAAAGACAGATCCTTCGAGGAGTTTATCAAATACCTAGAAGAACAGCCTAATTTCAAGGTCATTGAATACTTCAGTGAAGATGACAAAAGGGAGCTATATTGTTTAGCTAAATTAAATATTAAATAAATACTTATGTAAAGGAGAAATTGAAATGTTTAATCAGTTTATAGTAGTTGGCAAGGTATGTGGAATCGACTATGATACAGGAATTGTTGTTGTCAGCGTATCAAGAGAATATACAATGTTCAATATTAATGCAAATGATCTTATTGATGTTAGAATTCCTCAAAACTTGATATCATCACTAGAACACATAAATGAGGGAGATACAATATTTATTAAAGGTAGAATGATATCAGCAGAAATGAATTACAGTGTCTTACTTTATGCTGAAAGAATGGTAATTATTAATTCTAAAGCAAAGGAGGATTGCTAGTATGCCAGAAGATAGCAAAAAAGCTCCATCAACAATTGATGAAGCAAGAGCAGCACTTAAAATAGTGCAGTGGAGAGATGAGTTCTATATAGTATGTAGGAATCCATTTCAAGAGCCTAAACTATTTAGAATTACATTTAACGAAGATGCTACTTATGAGATGTTTGCTGTTTACCAAAAATCTCTAAACTGTAGCAATTAAAAGCATACTCAAAGAATTCTAGTACAATTCTATCAGCATGCTTATCCCATTTAAGGTAGCTATGGATTTCATCATAGCTATCACTGTTTGGAAAATTATTATCATGGGTAACATCGTATTTAATATCCAATGTTTCAGGATCATTACCTGCGTATTGAATTAACCATGATTTAAATGATAGTGTGGCCATACCAATACCTCCTATCAAAATAATATCATAAAAAATGTAAAAGGAGAATTTTTATTATGAAATTATCAAGAGATAAGATTTCAGATTTATTATGCACAGCTCTTTATGGTAATTGTCTTTGGACAGTAGATAACACTACAAATGAATATTTGAAAGCTATGGGTGAAACCATTGAAGATAAATTAGCTGATATATTGCTAAGTGGTCAAAATATTACGTTGATAGATACTGAAGAGGATGAAGCTTATAGCTTGTCATTAGAAGAATTATACCGAGGCATAGAATTATTCATCGAAAATGGTGGAAGTTCTAATATAGAAGAATATGATTTTAATGACGCTGATGATGTTCTACAGTATGCATTATTTGGCCAAATTGTTTGGATTTAATTTAAGGAGAATAAAAAATGATAACAGTTAAAGATTTAGTGGAATGTGCTCAATCATCAGTATGGTTCGAAGCTTATAATGGAGAAGGTGATCTTCTATTTGAGGGTTCCTCATATGAACTAGAACAGTCATTAATTGATGAAGAAACTGAATTTGATGCGCTGGATATAATAGATGATTATTGGATTACTGATGAGGGTGTACTATGTTTTCATATATAGGAGGTAGTATATAGTGAAAAATAAATGGAAGATAAAGCTAGTCATGTCTGGCATAGATGGAGATAGTAAGCTAAATATTAAGCTCCAAAGTACAGCAGATGAATCTAGTACTGTGCAAGCTATATTGCAGGCTGCATTGCAGTTTAGCATTGAACATAACGTTGATTTTAAGGAGCAGTTAAAAATCACAATGGACACTTATGAACAAAGGAGAATAAAAGATGCCCTCAATATTTGATGAACCATTTAATAAAGTCTTATCTATTATGATTAACAAGCAGGTTAATTTGAGTCAGCCAATTTATGTAATTTCATCATTTTGGCTTGGACATTTTAATGGTTTTACCGGAATGTTTACTACAAATGGCGATTCTGATTTGGAAGAAATAAAGAAGCTATTTATGGAAAGATATTCTTGGAAGCCCCACTCATTTGGTGTGACAGAACAGTCATTCAAATTAGTTAGAATTGATATAAAATGTGTATTAGATGCCTATGGCGGCGAGGTGCTAGAATGCGAATAATGATTATTGATGTAGATGGTTTAAAAATTGAAGTACCAATGACTACTACTATCGGTACTTTAGCTAAAACCTATAATGAGCTTAAAGAAATGGAAAGTGAAATGAATAAGGAGTCTGAATAATGGAGTATATATCAATAGATGAAGTGTATAAAATGGCTAAACCAGGTGATAAGCTTCAAGGGAAATTAGCTGTATATCCTACTGGTCTTCCAGAGTCTAAGGTTGATGTTGATGAACTAACATTTTGGGATTGTATAAGCTGTTTACTTGATAAACCTGATGTTATAGATGGAGCAGATTTTTATTTAGAAAAATTAGAAGATGAAACATTTAAACAATATGGAATTGTAAGAGAAGTTAATGGAGTTTTAAAAGCCCCAAGACAAATGCTATACCATATTGTCAGTAAGTATTGTGACATAGAATCTTCAGGTCATATGTCCACAGTAGATAAATGGGAAGATTGGGAACTAGGTAACTATTATTGCGAAAATGATCGTTTTGGTGGAACAGCAAGATATACTTGTTGCATCAATGAGAATGCTGATGCTTACACTGAGGATTTTATGACTCTAATTGCAGTATGGGCTTATCTAAAAACAGATATGAGTGCTAACTACTGTCATTTGCTAGATGAAAAAGTAGCTGAGATTGAAAGGAGGTATGAATATGCTCGTAGGAACAAATAAATCTAAGAATGAAATTAAATTATCTAAAGCTGACAAATCATTGTTAAAAAACATTTTAAATGAACATTTATTTGGTATTGATGATAGTCTAAAAGATTCTTTACTTTCAAATAAGGATAAATCATCTCTAAAAAGAGAAGCTAAGCATGTAGAATCACTTAAAGAAAAGTTAGGTTTGTAATATGTATTTAAAAACTTGTAGAAATTGTAAATGGCTTAAAAATGGTATTTGTATTCATCCTGATATGGTATCGCAAGAGGATATTAAAGAAGCAATAATAGAACATATTGAAGTTGCTTTTGATGGGAATATTCAATCCAATTTAAATAAGGTTATTAAGCAATATTGTAACTTAGATGAAAAGAGTAAAGAAGATTTAATTGCAGCAATATGTACAATCTGTTCAAATTATTTAACAGATCCAAGTAATATGTTTTTAGAAGACGATGGATTCATGCCACCATTTGACTTCTTCTGTATGAACTGGGACTAAGTATCTAAATTATCCAAAATTATGTAAATAGGAGGTAAATGTTATGGAAGTAAATAAGAAACTAAAAGAATATTTAGATAGTCATGGCATCACTCAGGCTTTTCTTGTAAAGAAGACAGGAATTAGCCAGGAAAAAATTTCTAATATTATTAATTCAAGACGTAAGGTAACTGCTGATGAGCTTGGTAGAATTGCTAATGCATTAGAAGTATCAGCAAATATTTTTTTAGGGTAATTATGCGTTTTCGCATAAATAGGAGGATTAAACTATGGCTAAATTAGTAGCATTTATATGTGACAATTGTCACACATTCGCAAAAGAAGATGACAAAAAAGGTTGGATAACACTTTATGCATCCTTAAATCCACATAGTAAAAAGAACACAACATTTCATTTATGCCCTAATTGTGCAAGAGACGCAATACTTAAACTATGGGATAACCCAGAAGCTGTAGCTTTGGAAAGTAAAATGCTTTTGAGTAAAAAATTAGCTGAAAATAATGACAACTATTAGATGTTATTGGAATTAGGACAAATTCTATTTACATAATTTGGAAAGGGTGATGTTAGATGCCAGAAATAAGAATAATAGGTGGAATTGAGTGTGTATTTCCTGAATCCGCAGAAAAATCTCTTCAACAGTTGTCGGATTTAATAATGGAGGCTCTACATCGTTGCTTTTTAGAGGGCAAAATTCCACCAGAAAAATTAGATGATTTGATAGAGCAAGATAAGATAAATAGACTTGATAGGCCTACTGATGAGTCTTTGTGAGACGAAACACCGCTACCCTTATAGTCAGGTATGTGGCTGGGCCAATAAAACAAATTATATGGCGGTGTCTAGGTCAAAGGAGGTAATGCATATGACCCAATCTAAAAGGGATCTAATAAATAAACTTATAAAAATGTATCCTTATAGTGAAGAATGGTTTTCACATCAATCTGAAAAAAAGCTTTGGGCAATGTACTATTCTTATAAGCCTAAAGAAGAAATAACTAGTCAGAGAAAGATTTCTACATTCGTAGAGTCTAGAGTTACTTACATATTAACAGACGCAGGAGTATATGAAGAAATGTATGACTAGTAAGTCACTATTCATTAAAGGAGGATAAATAAAAATGGAAGTGAAGGTAATTATTAATTTAGGTGAGTGTGATGCACCTATATTTAAAGAACTATTAGCTGTCATTGCTAAGGGACAAATCACACAAAAAAGTGAATCTACTGAGTTGGATGACAAAAAATGGATGCATGCTGAGATTGTTGATGAAGAAAAATCATCCAAAAAGACTTCTAAGAGCAAGACAAAGAAGACAGATGCTGTAGTATCTACTGATACAGTTGAAGGCAAAGACTCAATTACTATGGAAGAGGTTAAGGCTGAAGAACCAGTAAAGGATGAGACTTCTGATGAAGTTAAGCATGCATCATTAGAAAACATTAGAGCCATAGCTCGTTCACTTGCTGATGCAAATCGTCAAAAAGAGTACAAGCCTATACTAGAAAAGTATGGTTATGCTAAAGTTAATCTTATCGAAGAAAAAGATTATGATGCTATCTATGCTGAGATGTCTAAGCTTGTAGGTGATGATAATGCCTAGCCAACATGCTAGGCTATCAGCTTCAGCAGCAAAAGCTTGGCTATCTTGTAGTGGCTATATTGCATTTCAAGATCACTTTAATAATCCAAGTGCTGAAGAAAGTGAATATGCTAAGGAAGGTACAATGGCACATGAGCTAGCAGAGAAAAAATTAAATCATATTTTCTTTAATGGCCCATCTGTAAAAAGAACTAAAGATAATGCCGATATGCTTTACTATGTGGAACAATATGTGGATTACGTTGTAGAACTTCATTCGGATTTAGTTCGTAAATATGGTCCTAGTAATGTTGATATTAGAATCGAACAAAAATTAGATTTTTCTAATATTGTTCCTGAGGGTTTTGGTACTGGCGATGTAGTTATACTTACACCAGATGAATTACACATTGTAGATCTTAAATATGGACAAGGAGTAATAGTATCAGCAAATGATAATGCGCAATTAAAACTATATGGATTAGGTGCTATTAATCAATATGATGAGCTATATGACATCAAAAAAGTAGTTTTACATATTGCACAAGTAAGAGTTGATTATGGTTTCTCAAGCTTTGAAATTGATAGAAATGAACTAGAAAAATGGAGTACTGAAGTAAAAGATGCTGCAGACAAAATTTTTAGCGGTGCTGTTAGCTATCAACCAGGAGAAGAACAGTGTAGATGGTGTGAGGGCAGACCGATGTGTAAAAAGCGTTGGGAGCTACTATTTGAACCATTAAAGAAAATAATAAATGAAAGGAGTGAGGAGCTATGATTGAGTTTCCTACAGTACAAGAAGTAAACCTATTACCTAAACCAGAGATATTAAGTCAAGAACAAATATCATCCATTCTTGGAGTTGCACCTCTATTAACGAAGTTTTTAGAAGATGTAACAGCATATGCTATCAAGCAAATGATGGAACAGGGTGTTATTATTCCTGGATATAAAGTTGTAGAAGGTAAGTCAAATAGAAAGATTGAAAATCCGGATTTGTTAGCTGCTCAGATGATTAAGGATGGCTATCAAGAGGCAGCAATTTATAAATCTCCTCAAGTTGAAACACTTACCAATTTAGAAAAGCTAGTTGGTAAAAAAGAATTTGAGAAGAAGTATAGCAAATATGTGGTAAAGCCTCAAGGCAAGCCAGTAATTGCATCATTAGATGATAAAAGACCAGCAATAAATTATATTACTGGTGCTATAGAAGATTTTGCAGAATAAATTAGGAGGATGAAAATATGGCAAAAATCGTATCAGAAGTTAAGGTTATTACTAACCTTGTAAGGTTCTCATATTTAAATGTATTTGAACCACAAAAGAATAAGGAAAATCTAGAGGAGCCTGGGAAATATTCGGCTTCAATAATTATCCCTAAAAGTGATAAGGAAACTATCAAATGCATTAAGCAAGCAATAGAAGCTGCAAAGATGCAAGGTAAGGCTAATAAATGGAATGGAAAGGTTCCTGCGAGTATGGATGTTGTACTACATGATGGTGATACTGAAAGAGAAGAGGATGAGGCTTACAAAAATTCTTATTTCTTATCAGCAAAATGTAACGAAAAGCCTGGATTAGTTGATATAAATATAAATCCAATTACAGATTCTAAGGAGCTCTATTCTGGATGTTATGGTCGTGCCTCAGTAACATTTTATCCATATTTAGCTAATGGTAAAAAAGGTATAGCATGTGGTCTTAACAATTTGCAAAAAATCAAAGATGGCGAATATTTAGGCGGTCGTGCTTCAGCAAAGGATGACTTCGATGATGACTGGGAAGACGATGATGATGACCTATGATAGATTTCAGTAAAAAGATATTACATATCGATATAGAAACTTATTCAGATGTTGATATTAGGGAAGTGGGAGTTTACAGATACGTAAACGACCCTTCCTTTGAAATTCTGTTAATTGCGTATGCTTATGAAACTGATTTTGATATAGAAGAACATCCTGTGAAGATATTTGAAGAAGTAAATAGGTCTTATGAGTGGAACGATTTAATGAATGCGCTCTTAGATCCAAATGTAATAAAGGTTGCTCATAATGCTAATTTTGAAATGACTTGTTTTGAAAAATATCTTCATAGTGAAAAATTATTGGGTTGTAGCTATTTGAGTTTTAAAGGAAGACATATAAATCCATCACAGTGGATATGTTCTGCAAATTTAGCATCTATACATGGGTATCCTAGAAGTTTGGATAAATTGGGAATAGCATTAGGACTTCCTGATGATGCACAAAAAAATAAAATTGGTAAATCCTTAATTCAGTACTTTTGCAAGCCATGCAAACCTACAAAGTCAAATGGGGAAAGAACAAGAAATAGGTCATGGCATGATATGGCTAAATGGAATTTATTTAAAGAATATTGTATGCAGGATGTTTTTGCTGAACACGAATGCTTAATTAGGTTAATGGAGCTTAAAGAAGTGCATCCAGTTGAGCATAATATATGGGAGCTAGATCAGAAATCTAATGCTGCAGGAGTGCTTATCGAAAAACAAATGGCTCAAAATATATCTTCCTATAATACTTTGCATCAAGAACAAACAATTAAAGAATTAGTAAAGCTAACAAAACTTGATAATCCTAATTCAAATGAACAGCTTACAAATTGGCTTATTGAACAAGGAATAGAAACTGAGAGTATTGATAAGGAAGCTAGAGATAATATTATCAATTCTACTGATAATAAACTTGTTAAAAAGGTTTTAAATTTAAAAAATTCATTATCAAAATCTAGTTTAGCAAAATATGATGCTATGCTAAAGAGCATATGTGATGATGGAACAGTTAAGGGTATGCTACAGTATTATGGTGCTACACATACTGGAAGATGGGCTGGAAGAATTGTGCAGTTGCATAATTTGCCAAAAAATCATATGGAGTTAAAATGGCTTAATTTAGCTCGTAATCTAGTATTGATTAATGATTTTGATACACTTGAGGATTGTTTTAACAATGTTCCAGACGTGTTAAGTCAGCTAATTAGAACTACATTTATTGCTAAACCTGGTAATACATTTATTGTATGTGATTATTCAGCAATTGAGGCTAGAATTATTAGTTGGTTAGCTAATGAGAAATGGCGAATGGAAGTATTTGCTAATAATGGTGATATATATTGTGCTTCTGCTTCTCAAATGTATGGTGTACCAGTAGAAAAACATGGTATCAATGGTGAACTTCGTGCTAAAGGAAAAGTAGCAGAATTAGCATTAGGCTATCAGGGAGCAGTTGGAGCCCTAACTGCAATGGACTATAACAATGAATTATCAGAAGCAGATAAGGAATCAATTCTTAATAAATGGCGAAAAGCTAATCCCAATATTGTTAAGATGTGGAGTGACGTAGAAGAGGCTTGCATTAAAGCTGTATGTAATCCAGGAGTTAGCTATAACACCAATAAATGTAATATTGAATTTATTTCAGATGATTTATACATAACATTACCTTCAGGTAGATGGATAAAATATCGTAAGGCAAGGGTTAAATCAGGTAAGCTAGAATTTATCGATATATCGGATAGAGGAACAGAGATATGGGCCAAAACATATGGCGGGAAAATAGTGGAAAATATTGTTCAAGCAACGGCTAGGGATTGTCTTGCTGTGGCAATGCTTAGATTGGACGCTAAAGGATATAATATTAAATTTCACGTTCATGATGAGGTCATTGTTGAGGTGAAGTCATCAATAGATGTTCCAAAAGAACTAGAAAAAATAAAAGATATTATGGGTGAAAATGCAATTTGGATGGATGGTTTAATTCTAACAGCAGATGGATATTTTACTCCATATTATATGAAGGACTAAATTAAAGGAGGTATCATTTTGTGGTAGAGGTAAAAAATGATATCGAAATAAATATAGCTACGGGAAAATCTCGTAGAGAAATAATTTGGAAGAATAGGAAAACCTCATGGGCTAAATTTGTAAATAAGATTTCAATAACACATAGAACCCATGAGAACTATTCTGACTATTTAAAAATGAATAAAGATGAACAAGGCAATATCAAGGATGTTGGAGGCTTTGTTGGTGGCCATTTAAAAGAAGGTAAGCGTTCTAATGGCTATGTGCTGAATAGACAGCTGATAACCCTTGATATTGACTATGGTAGTAATGAAACTTGGAAAGATATTGTCAAGGTCTTACCTGGTGTAACTATTGCAATGTATTCAACTCATAAGCATTCCCCATCAACTCCTAGATATAGAGTTATTATTCCAATTGATAAGCCTGTAGGAGCTGAGGAGTATGAGGCAATAGCTCGTAAGATAGCTGAGAAGATAGGAATCGAAATATTTGATGATACTACTTATCAGCCAACTAGATTAATGTTTTGGCCAAGTACTGCTAAAGATGCTGATTTTGTATTTGAATTCCAAGATGGAAGTCCTATTAATTCGCAAGCAATACTTGATGAATACCAAGATTGGTCAGATGTATCATTTTGGCCAACTAGTAGTAGAGAATCTACAATTGTTAAAAAGCTATTGAAAAAACAGCAGGATCCATATGAGAAAGATGGATTTATTGGTGCCTTTTGTAAGGCTTATACAATTAGTGAAGCAATAAACGAATTTTTATCAGATATTTACGAGGAAGCCCACAATGGAAGATATACATACAAGGGTGGCTCAACAGCTGCGGGTGTAGTAGTGTATGATGATAAGTTTGCATATAGCAATCACTCTACAGATCCAATTAGTAAACAATTGGTAAATGCATTTGATTTGGTTCGTATTAATTTGTATGGAGATTTGGATGACGATGTTAAGCCTAATACCCCATCAAACAAGCTACCTTCGTGGAAAGCAATGATAGATTTTTGTAAAAAGGACTCAAAAACATGTGCTGAGTTGTCTCAGGAGCGTTTTGAGGAGGCACTTAAGGAATTTGATGAGGAAACAAATAAAAACTCAATGAGTGACGAATTTAAGGCCTCTATGGAATTTATTAAGGAACTAGAACGATTTGATAGTGGAAGTAATATTGGTGAGATAATGCCTACAATAGATAATTTTGTTATTATCCTTGAAAATGACCCTAATTTAAATGGGCTTGGTGGGTTAAATATGTTTACAGGTAGATATGAGGTTCTTCAAAAACTACCTTGGGTAAGGTTCAAAGCATCCTGGACGGATGATGATTCATCTAACTTAAGGCATTATATTGAATCACATTATAACTGTATGCATAGAGGAAATTTAGAAGATGCCATTAGCGTAGTATTTGGTGCTCATCAGTTTCATCCAGTGAGAGACTATTTAGATGGTTTGGAATGGGACGGTAAGACTAGAGTTGAATATTTATTAATTGACTATCTAGGATGTAAGAACACATCTTATATTAAAGAAATCACACGCAAGACATTAGCTGCAGCTGTAGCTAGAATCTATGAGCCTGGAATTAAGTTTGACCAAATTCTAACATTGGTAGGACCTCAGGGCTTGGGTAAATCAACGTTATTTAATATTTTAGCAGGTGATTGGTTTTCAGATACACTTCCTGACGTAAAGGGTAAGGAGGCATATGAGGCTCTTGATGGTGTATGGATAATGGAAATACCTGAATTGGGAGCATTTAAAAAAGCTGATAGAGAGCAAATTAAATCATTCATTAGCAAGAGAAAAGATACATATAGAAAAGCATTCAATAGATATGTTTCAGATAATCCTAGGCAGTGTATTTTTATTGGTACAACTAATGATGTGGACTTTTTAGACGACGCTACAGGTGGACGAAGATTTTGGATTGCTGATTGTAGTGAAGCATCAATTTCTAATATATGGGAAGACCTTGATAAAAAAGAAGTTGATCAAATATGGGCAGAGGCCAAAGCGATATATGAATCTGGAGAAAAAATAATGGTTCTATCAGAGGATGTTGAAGTTGAGGCTAGAAGCTTACAAGAGAATCACTCTCAAGCATCTTCTATGGTTGGTATCATAGAAAACTATTTAGAAATGGAGATACCTGCAGGATGGTTTGATATGACTATCGAGGAACAACGACAATGGCATCAAGCTACTCAAGATTATAGAGATTCTAACTCTAATGGATTAGAGGTAAGAGATAAAATTTGTGCACTAGAAATTTGGTGTGTTCTACTTGAAAAAGGAAAAGCTGATTTAAATAATGGTATGGCAAAGTACATTACTGAGTGCATTTCAAAGATACCAGGATGGGAAAGAACTCAAAATCCAATAAAGTATGGAACCTATGGAAGACAAAGAGCATTAAGAAGAATAAATTGACAACGGAGATGTGTTTTCTGACAACGGAGAGGCATATTTTGACAACGGAGCTTATTTCTGCGTTGTCAGAGCTTGACAACGGACGACAACGCAAAACAACGCAAATTTTTGGCTCCGTTGTCAGAAAAAATGGCTTAAATAAAGGAAAAATTGTATTATGACAACACAAACAACGGATATTTTAAAAAATAATATAAATATAATATTAGGTGTTACACGTATAAGAAATACGTGCCTAAAGCGCCTAATACGCAAAATACGCGTGCGCGCGTGAAGCGTTGTTTGCGTTGTCGGAAGATAAGATATGGGGTGAAAATATGCTAGAAAAAAGTGTAGAGGAGTATTTAATCCAAGGGATTAAATATAGGGGTGGAGAATGTATAAAGATTGAAACATCGTCAGAACGTGGATGGCCTGATAGACTTTGTATATTACCTTATGGAATAATTTTCCTTGTAGAAACTAAGAAGCCCAAAGGTGGTGTAATTAGTAAGTATCAGGGACATGTAATTGGAAGAATAAACGACTTGGGCACGCATGCGTATATAGCGCACACGCGCGAAGTAGTTGATTCCATTTTAAAAGAAGTTGATAAAATGATACATCATTATGAAGAGGGAGTAGTGGGTGATATTTAATGAAATTTATTCCTCATGACTATCAGGAATTTAATTGTAATCTCATATTAGGAAATCAGAAATCAGGTCTATTGCTAGATATGGGTCTTGGTAAAACTGCATCTGTTCTAATGGCAATGGACAAGCTAATAAATCATTATCTTGAGGTTAATAAGGTACTAGTTATTGCTCCTTTTAGGGTGGCCAAATTAACATGGCCTGGTGAAATAGAAAAATGGGATGATTTCAAAAATTTAAGGTATTCAGTAGTAATGGGTACTGAGAAACAAAGGATTACTGCTCTTAATGAAGATGCTGATATATATATAATAAATCGTGATAATGTAGTTTGGTTATATAATTATCTATACAATCAGGATATTATAAGAATGTTTGATGCGATAGTAGTTGATGAGTCTTCATCATTTAAGTCACCTAGTTCTAAAAGGTTTAAATCATTAAAAAAATTAGCAATGAGGTGTCCTAGGGTAATTATTTTGACAGGAACACCAGCTCCAAATGGGCTAATGGATCTCTGGAGCCAAATATATCTATTAGACCAAGGACAAAGATTAGGAAGAACTATTACAGAGTATAGAAAAAAATACTTTATTCCTGGACGTTCTAAGGGGCACGTAGTTTATGATTGGGTTTTAAAGGATGGAGCTGAAGATGACATTTATAGTGCCATAGGTGACATTTGTGTATCAATGAAAGCAATAGACCATTTGGACATGCCAGATAGGATAGATAATATTATTGAGATAGAAATGGATTCAACAACAAAAAAGCTATATAAGGATCTTAAAAGAAATTACCTTATAGAATTAAAAGATGAAGTAATAACAGCAGCTACAGCAGGTGTTCTTTGCAATAAACTTTTACAACTAGCAAATGGGGCATTATATGTAAAAAAAGATTTGTTATGTTCAAAAAATCAAAAAAATGTTTATTACGAAGTTGTTCATAATTTGAAAATTGAGGCATTAGAGGAAATATTAGATAGTAATCCTAATGTTCCAATATTGGTTTTTTATAATTTCAAATCAGATTTAGATAGACTTAAAAATCATTTTAAATCATTAGAACCAAAAACATTAGATGATCCTAATGCATATGAAGATTGGAATAACAAAAAAATTAGATTGCTATTAGCAAATCCTGCGTCAATGGGACATGGACTTAATATGCAAGCTGGAGGAAATATAATTGTTTGGTTTGGACTTACATATAATCTAGAATTATATCAGCAAGCTAATGCAAGGCTATATAGACAAGGGCAAGCTAATACAGTCATAATCCATCATTTGGTATTAAAAGGATCAGAGGATGAAATGGTAATTAGTAGATTGCAAGAAAAGAAAGACTTACAAGATAATTTAATTGAGTATGTAAAAGCAGAAATTAGGAGGATAAAAAATGGAAAATTTGATTGATTGGATAATTGGTGCATTATCTATAGATGGCATCAATTCAAAAGGATTAGTAAAAGCAACGTTGGAGGACATGACAATAGATGATTGGTATGCACTTAGAAATGCATGTAATGACAAAATAGCATCATTTAAGAGTCAAGGTTTTTTACCTGAATCAAATCCAAATATTTTGACACTTAAATCCTATCAAGCTGATGCATACCAATGCGAATTACTTAATAGAGAAATAGAATTATTATCTAATTTTGTTAAGGGACCTAATTATAGTGGTATGCCAATAGCTCCATCTAAATGTAGTAATCCTGTTGAGCAGCAACATATTAATCTCATTGGTGCAAAGCATAAACTGGAAAAATTGTTAACTCAAAAAGCTGATAAACTTAGCAAGTGCTTAAAGATAATAGATGGTATATCAGATTCTAGAGGAAAATATATAATATCAAGCATATTTTTGGATAATAAAGATCTGACACAGGTTATGATAGATGCTCCATTTGATCTATGCTATAGGCAACTAATTAGGATAAAAAAAGCTGCTTTAGACGAAATTAGGAAGATGGAGGTAGGATAGTATTGGCAGATGATGAGAAGAAAATACTTAAAAATAAATGCCACGAATTATTTGATATGCTTTGGTATACAAAAGCAGGTAGAACAAGAAAGTATATTAGGCTTGCAAAGGAATTGGGTATTCCTGTTAAAGACTGTCATTTTTCTATGATGGACGAAAGAACATTAAGGAGAGCCTATGAGATTTTATGTAGATGGGTTGCTTATTCAAGTAAAAGGAGAAGATAATTATGGGCTTTACGCATGGGCATCAATATACAGCTGAAGAGGTTGACTTTATTATTGACAATTATAAAAATTTTGACATTAAGACTCTATCAGTAATGTTCAATAATTTATTTCCTCCAGGAGTCTCAATTAAAGCCTTAAAGGCTAGAGTGAGGGCAATTGGTGTTACTAAGAGGAAACTTCAAGACAATTATGGGACATACACGCAGGAAATGCTTGATTGGTTATGCGAAGCATATAATTCAAAAGAATATGCAAATTTTGAGGAACTAACAAAGAATTTCAATAGAAGATTTGGTACAAATTTCACAAGATCAGCAATTTGGCATAAGACAAATCGAACTTTAAATAATCAGATAGTAAGAAAATCAGATAGGGTGATGCCTCGTGTTGCCTGGACACAGGAAATGATAGAATACTTAAAGGAAAATTTAGATAAATGTTCATACAATACATTAGCTAAAGAAATGAGTACAAAGTTTAAGTGTTATATTACTTCATCTAGCATAGAACATAAGGCTTCAAGAATGGGTTTGAAAAAAGATTTATCAAAAGTTGCTAATTATGCTGTACCAAATCTTGGGAGGTTTAAAAAGGGTAAAATTAGCCCAAAAAGGGCTCCATTGGGGTATGAAAGAATTGATTCAGAAGGTAGTGTTTGGATTAAATACGCGCATCCAGATAAATTTATGAGAAAAGCACGTTGGGTTTATATTCAATGCTATGGTGAAATAGATGATAATGTTAATATTGTTCAGGTTAATGGTAACAAAATGGACTTTAGAATAGAGAATTTAAGGGCTTTTACAAATTCAGAATTAGCATATTTTAATACTACTAAAATTAATCCGAATGGAAACGATGAGGCTGCATTAATTAAGCTTGATGTGGCTGATATAAACAAAAAAATAAAGGAGAAAAAAAGAAATGCCAAAAAATAACACATTATTAGATTTACATAATTTACTTATGGAGGCCGCAACTAGAATTATGGATGCTGATACTCCAGAAGAACTAGAAAAAGAAATCAAGGTATCAAAGGCAGTATCTATGGTTGGAAAGGTTATTGTTGATAATGCTAATACTGTACTTCAATCTCAAAGCTTAGCTTTAGAATATGGTGCTACAGAAGCAAAGGCCCCTAACGAGATATTTGCTATAGAGCACAAAAAGGAGTAATTTATGCAAAATACTGATAAGAAAAAACCAGTTGACTACTGTGTAAATGGAATGTGCTCCAATTGTGATGAATGCTGCACAGAACTTCTTCCTATGACAAGAGAAGAAGTTGAAAAAATAAAAAGATATGTGAGAGAGCATAATATCCAAATGCATAGACATCTAGATGGTAATGACCTATATTTTAGATGTCCTTTTAGGGATAGTATTAATAGAAAATGTACTATCTATCAAGTTAGACCAAAAATATGTAGATTATTTAAATGTAGTCAAAGTAATAAAATAGTTGAAAGAAATAAAGTAAGGATTCATAAAAATGCATTCTATAATAGAATAAATGAAAAAGGGAATATTACTCATATAGCGAGTCTTCATGCACTAATATATCAGGACTATGAATGGGAACTTCAAGCATTGTGGGGTATTTCTGGAGGTGACCAAAAAGTGTTTTCTTTCATTTTAGATAAAACATATGTGAAGTATAAGGTAGGTGATTTATTTGACTCTAAATAATTTTAGAATAATCAGGTTGGATTCTTGCAATTTGACATTCGAAGAATATAAAACTGTTAGTAACAATAAAAACGGAATTAAAACAACAAGTACAAAATGGATTCGTGTTGGTGGCTATTATGGAAATATGGGACATTGCCTTGATGGTCTTAAGAATTATATTATCAGTACATATGCTGAAATAGATAATTACCAAGAAGTATTGGATAAGGTCAATGCACTAAATAGGGCAATTGTAGAATGCAAGCTATATGAGGTACCTGAAAAAAGAATTTTAAAAATTGCTGATGAAGATTTATAAAAAATATTTATTGATGTCACACATTGTCTATTTAATCTATGATATTATGATATCGTGGATAATGTGAAGTGATGGTGGCATGTTACTTTAGTTTAATCTCTCCCAAATTGGAGCCTTAGTATAGGGCTCTTTTTTGTTTATCGAATCGAGGTGATAATATGGGATGATAGCAGATATAGAAAGTGTAATGTTGGCTTGCATGCAAAGAAAGCATCCTAAAACTAAGCGTAAGTACAAGTATTCGTTAATTATAGAGACACAGTATTCGCCAAAGAACAAACGTTTATATAAATGTAATACTATAATTAAGAGCCATATTGAATTAATACCTGATGAGATAACTGGGAAGCGTAAGAGAAAGCGAGTTAAGGATGATGCGGTAAGGGGAAGCTTAACATCTTTAATGCTTTATATGGTTGAAGAGCTCAAAGGATATGACGGCTAATGGCGATGCAAAAAAAGAAAAATTCCAAAAAAGAAAAAAATATAATTCCTAAATACTATGCGGGTACTGATGCGCGTAAGCTTCCTAAAGTTCCGAAGGCAATGCTTACTGATTTAAAGGATATGGAAAAGCTTGTAATGAGCCCAGAGCAAAGAGAGGCATTATTATCTGCTATAGCGCTTGGACTTATACCTGATAAATTTGGATTAGAAGCAGGATTGGATCAAAAAATTAAAGCAATAGCTGAGCTTAATAAAATGCAACTTGCTAAATCTCAATTTGATCAAGAAGAAAAGGAAAACGAGCAAATATCAAGTGCAACTGATTTCTTATTTGCCATCAAAAAGGCAAGTGGAGGTATTAATAAATGATGCAACCTATATTTGAATTGTCATCGCATCAATGGACTTATGTAGAAGAAGCATGTCATGAAGATCCAACACTTGATCATAGATGGAATATTAAAAGTGGAGCTACCCAGTGTGGTAAGACAACATTAGATTTTATGTTTACAATACCATTTAGAATTCAAGTAAGATCTAAGCTACCTGGAGCTATAGCAATATTAGGTGTTACACTTGGAACGATAGAGCGTAATGTACTTGAACCAATGAGGGAATACTTCCATAAGCAAGGAACTCCTATGGTAATTGGAGATAGAGTTAGAAAGGATGCCACAGGAAATAGCTATATTAGATTATATGGCCAGAAGGTATATTTATGTGGCATGCTTGACAAAAAAGCAATATCGCGTCTTAGAGGAGCTAAATTCAAGTATGTTTATTGTGATGAGCTTGCAGAATACAACAAAGATGCTTTTGAACTTTTAAAATCGAGATTGAGTTTACCATATAGCTGCTGTGATGGAGCATGCAATCCTGAATCTGATACACATTGGCTTTATGAATTTATTAATTCAGATGTCGATATATACTTACAACATTATACCATCTTTGATAATCCTTTCTTAAGTCAAAAATATGTTGATGAGCTATGCAAGGAATATTCGGGCACTGTGTACTATGATAGGTATATACTTGGCAAGTGGGCTAAAGCTGAAGGACTTATCTATCGTAAGCTTGCAGATAATCCTGAAGAATTTATATTAGATGTTTGTCCAAAGATAGCATCAGTTGTTATTGGGGTAGACTTTGGTGGTAACAAATCGGCTCATGCATTTACAGCTACAGGAATTGGTCCTGGATTTGAATATGTCGTATTCTTGGAATCCAAGAAAATTCCAGCAACAGGAATGGATCCTACTGAATTAACTGATGAATTTGAGTCTTTTGTTAATATGGTAAAAAAGAAATATGGAGTACATGCTATAGAGGTGTATTGTGATAGTGCTGAACAAACATTGATGAATGGTTTTAGAAATAGATCACTTCGCAATAGATTAGGTGCTATTATTAAAAATGCAATTAAATCTGAAATAGCTGATAGAATTAAATTAATAACAAGGCTTCTTGGTACAAAGAGGCTTTTTTTCATGCGTTCAGCAAAAAGTGTGTTGGATGCATTTAGAACATGTGTATATAATTCGAAGGAAGGACACGAAGACGAAAGATTAGATGATGGTGCGACAGATATTGACTCAGTTGACTCTGGAGAATACACTATTGAACCATTTGCAGATAATCTTTTAATTAAACTAGAAATGAAATCGGAGGTGAGATTATGGCAACAGAACAGTATATAAGGTCATTGCTAGCAGAGGCAGATCCTAAAAGGGGTGGTCAATGGAGAATAGAAGGACAGCACCCATTTCTAAACGAATGGATTGAATGGTATTCTGGCAATACATCGTGGCATCTTGTTGAATGTATAAAAGAAGGTCAAAAAGCCTTTAGGAAGAGAATGTCAACTGGTATTGCAAAATTAATTGCAGAGGAATGGGCATCAAATTATGCAAATGAAGACACCAAAATCACAATATCAAAAGATGATAAAATGGATGCAGCAATTCAAAAAATACTTAAAAAAGAAAAAGTATTTAGTAAATTTGGAAATTTTGTTGAGAAATTTATGGCATTAGGCGTTGGCGCTACAGTAATTATGCCATCAAAAATTGAGGTCACTCAAGATGGTAAAATAAATCCCTCTAATGCAGAAGTAAAAATTAGCTTCTTAGACGCTCCAAGAATTATTCCTATAACTGTTGATGATGGTGTCTGCACAGAATGCGCATTCATTAAATATTCAACTAATACATGTACACTTCAGATTCATATTCTAGTTAATGATAAATATGAGATACATGAGGTCGTAGGAACTAATGTGGGAGGTACTAGTGGAGGATATAATTTTAATTATTCAGACAGAAAAGTATTGAAGCTAAATACTAACATTCCTTTATTTCAAATATGGCATCCAAATATAGTTGATAATAAAATAATTAATAATCAACTTGGTACTTCTATATATTCTGATGCACTTGACTGGTTTAAGGTTGTTGATACGATATTTGATTCATTCCATATAGAATTTAAAAACGGAGCGAAAAAGAGATATATATCAACAGAATTACAGTACATAGATGCTGATGGAAATCTAAGTCAGCCATTGTTAAATGACGAGGATTTATATATACCAAAAGGTCAAGACGGAAAAACTATGCTTCAAGAATTTAATGCAGAGCTGAGAGTAGATTCACACATCAAAGCATTAAGTTTTGCAATAAACATCGCTGCTGCTAAATGTGGAATGGGCGATTCTAAGTTTAGATTTGATGGCACAGGAGAACCAATGCAAACTGCTACCGGAGTTAGGGCCAAACAAACTACATTTCATCGAAATATTTTGAAACAAGAAAATCTAGCTGCAGACAGATTTAGAAAAATGTTACTTGCAATTCAATATGTGAATAATAATTTTACAACTGCTGAAAAGCTTAATTTTGAAGAGGATAATATTGAAGTAGTGTTTGATGATAACATTGTAGAGGATACATCTACAAAGAAAACAGCAGAGCTTCAAGAGGTTCAAGCGGGAATAATGTCAATAGCTGAATTTAGGTCGCATTGGTATGATGAAGATTATGATTCGGCATTAGCTTTCTTACAAGAGAATGCTATGCTAGTAGCTCCTTACTCTTTAGTTTTACAAAGTGGTTTAATGACACCAGAAATGTTTGTTGATAAAGTATATGGTTCTAAATGTCCAAATAAAGAGGAATTAATTGAATATATTACAGAGTCCTTAGGAAGAACTGAAAGCAATAGTGATTATGATGATGAGTATGATGTACAAGACAATGACCAATTGGAAGATGATGATTCCTTAGATGAAAAAGAGAACAAGGATGATGAATAGTGTCCAATAAAAAAAATAATAAAAGTCAAATTGAGCAAAAAGATTTAGCTGATGACATTTCTAAAATATTAGGTGATGAATTTGAGTCTCTAAAAGCTAATGCTCTAAAAATTGGATATGATTACTTGTTAAGTGAAAGTGAGGTTAATGATATTCTCGAATGGCATAAAAACCAAATTAGAGGTTTTGGGGCTTTTAAATTAGAAATTGATAAATTAGTCAAGTCAGGAAAAAAAACTCTTCAAAAATCTATAGAGAATGGTTCTAGGCTTGTAGGACTTAATTCTGAACAAATAAAAGAAATTCAGAAAGAAGTTAATAAGGGTGTCGTTCAACTGAAGAATAAGGTCATCAGTACTCAAGCTACTAATATTAATGAAGTTAAGACTCAAGCAACTAGAGTTTTAAAAAGTAATGTTACAGAAGAACTATATAAAACTATTTCTAGTGTTATTACTAAAACAAATGATTATGGTATCGTAACATATAAGAATGGCCGTCAAGTTAGATGGGAAAATTATATGGAAATGAAAGTTAGGACTGATATACAGCAAGATATTGCTGATAATATGGTTGAAGCTGGTAATGCTAATGGTGTTGTCTTTTACATTGCTACATATCATGGAGACTGTGCACCTGACCATGCTGATTATCAAGGAAAAATATATTGTGCTAAAAACTGGAAAACTATTTGTCCTAAGGAATATCTAGATGAAGTAGCTAATTATATAAGTTCTCATAAAATAATGAATATAGAGGATGTAATGGGTCCAAAAGGGAATTATTTTACAAAACGTCCTAATTGTAGACATTATTTTCAAAGTATTTCTATTCAGGAAGTCCTTAATGTCAAAAATGATAATGACCTAAATGAACTAAGGAATGCTTATAATCTTAATTCAGCTGGGAAATATAAACCTGAAAAATACGAAGCTCTCAAGAAGCAAAGATATAATGAGAGACAAATACGTAAGATAAAAGGTCAAATAGAAGCAAAGGAAAAAATTATATCAAATTTGCCTCCCAATACCCCCGAATGGCTTAAATCTAAATATGCTAATGATTTGCATTTGAGTAAATTAAAGTTAAAAAAGGGACAAAAAGTTCAAAGAGAATTGATAAAAGCTAATCCTGGAGTTTTGCAGCGTAATTATAATCGTGAAGCCTACAATCAGATGATAAGTAATTTAGGTGTTGAGGCATTGCCTGAAATTAAAAATAATGGTATAATTAATGAAATTGGAGAAGTGAAAGCTGTAGCTTCTGTTTATTCTTCTAAAATGACTTCTTTATATAGTGCCGCAAAACAAATAGAGCCTCTAGAGGGATACCATGATATAGTATGTCATTGTGATGGTTTAAAATTTCAATACGAAAATACCAATGATGATTTAATAGAATTTAATGTCGATCAAATGTGTAGGTATATTAAAAAAGATAAGACCTATAAGGGTGGTCCTATAAGGTTAATTGCTTGTTCATCAGGTAATGAGTTAGTAGCTCAGCGTATTGCGGATAAATTAGGAGTCAATGTATACGCACCAACTGAGGATGTTAACTTTCTTCAAATTGATGTCAACAAAAGAATTATGATTTTAGGGAACCATTATACAACTAATGGAATTGAATCAGGTGAATGGAAATTATTTAAAGCAAATAAAAAAAAGAGAGGTAATTAGGGTATGGCTTTTAAAACAGAATTTATAAGGATAGAGTTAGATTCTAACATCAGTGAACATTTCAATAAAAGCAAGTATCCAAATCAGGATAAAATTTTACTTTATTTGAAAAAAGGTAGACAATTTTTATATACTCCACACAAAATATTTGACCCTATTACTGGAGCCTTGATAGCTAGAGAGTGTTATTCTAGAACAGATGAAACATATTCATGGACAGATATTTTAATTTACATTATAGATAAGTACAATTATAGATTGCCAATAGATATAGAAAATCATATATTAGAAAATTTAGCATCCAAATAGGATGTTTTTATTTTACTCCAAATAGGATATTGTTTTATGAGATATGTTGGTATTATTTTTTTAAGCATTATTATTTCCCTAATAGTGCTTTTTATTTATTCATCTGATGATGATTAATTTAATAACAATGGATCATTCGAGTGTGAATGATCCTTTTTGTTATACGTTGAGCTTTGTAACGTTAAATAAAGGCTATATATTTAAAATCTTGGAGTTAGGGTTCTCTGTCAACAAAAACACTGTTAGAAAGGATTAAATATGAAAAGAGAAAATGTTAGAAGCCTTTTAGTCGAAAGTGGGATTGAAAATCCAAGCAATCTATTAATTAGTGCAATTTTAGATGCAGCTAAGACGGATAGGGAGACTGCAGTTGCGGAAGCGGTCGCAGCTACAAAGAAAGAGTATGAGGGGTATGTATCAAGTGCTGACCATAAAAAGGTAACAGATGAATTAGCTACACTAAAAAACTCACAAGCTAAATCTAATAGACTAGCGAAGTTGAAGGATTTAGGTATCGCAGATAAATATTTAGATCATGCTGATTCTATTATTGGTACGGATGAGAATGGGTACGATGATAGAGTTAAGAAGTACAAGGAAGACTATCCTGAGTTACTTGTTAATACTACCAAAGATATTTCATTCTCAGGATCTTCTAATAATGCTGTTGGTTCTAGTAATAATACAGGTAATGATAGCCAGTTCAATAAAGATCTAAGAGCTGCGTTAGGAATTAGCTAAAAATATTAAAAAGGAAGGTAATTAAAAAATGATTGATCAAGCTAAAATCCAAAGTTTATTTAAGCCTCAATTTATTAATGAGGTATTTCAAAAGATGTGTGAAACATCATTTGCATTAAAGCATGGTACTCGTTTACCAAATATGACAGGTAAGACTATGGATATGGATATCCTAAGTAACTTACCAATGGCTTACTGGGTTGGCCAAGATACTGAAAAACGTAAACTAACATCTTTAGCTCTTAAAGGTAAAAGAATTTACGCTGAAGAGTTATCTGTAATTATTCCTATTTCTCGTAATTCATTGATGGATTCTAATGTAGATTTAGAGGAGATTATTAAAGAGCGTTTAGTTGAAGCAGGTGCAGTTAAGATTGACCAATCTATTATTACGGGTGTAGGTAAGCCTAAAAATTTTAGAGAGGGTCTAATCCCTTCATGCGTTAACCATAAAGCTACAGTATCAAGAAATACATTTACTAGCTTATATGCAGCATGTGATGAGGCAATGCGTTTAGTTGAAGAGTCAGACTACGAGGTGTCAGCATTTGCGGGAGGTTTAGGTATTAAGTCTAAATTCCGTAATTTAGTTGATAAAAATGGGCGCCCATTAACTGACAATGAGATTTCTGACATGCCTAAATTGTTCTTAAAGAATGGTGCATGGAATAAGAATATTGCAGAATTATTAGTTGGTGATTTTAAGCAAATTTACTATGCTATGCGTCAAGAAATGGATGTTAGAGTATTAGACCAAGCTACAATAGAAGATCCAGATACAGGAACAGTTTACCATTTGGCCCAACAAAATATGGTTGCATTTATGATCAATATGCGTATGGGTTGGGAAATTCCAAATCCTATTTCTCGTGAAGTTTATGAAAATAACCCAAACTATTTCCCATTTGCTGTTATCACTCCTGCAGATGCCACATTACCTAATACATTAGATTTCACCTTAACAGTAAGTAATGGAACTAGTGGTGTTGCCAACGCTGATGTAACAATAGGTGGTCAAGAATTTAAGTCAAATGAGTCTGGTGTTGTTGTTGCTAAGGTTCAACCTAACCAGTCATATGTTGTTACAGTATTTGCTGATGGTTATAGTGCTGCCGTTCAAAAAGTTGATGTTGCTGAGATTGCAATTGCTAAGACTATTACATTACAACCTTATGACTCAGCAGTCAAAGGTTCAAGTATCAAAAACACTTAATTTTAATTCAGGAGGTAGTTACCAATGGCAACAGATTTAACTTATGAAACATTAGTAACTAATGATGACTATCTTCGATTTTCAGGTATTGATTTAAATGCTGAATTATCATCAAGGATAATTAATGATGTCGGAGATAGTCCCGCTCCTCGATTTATTTATGGAATTGAGGATTATTGTAAAGATTATTTAGTGCTCAATTATTCCTGGAATGGTAAACTAATAAATGAGCGTCAAGAAGAATTATTTAAAAAAGGTATTATGTACCAAATCCAATATGTATTGAGAAATGGAAATATATCTAATGATTCGGGATATAATATGTCAACAGGGACAATAGTACCTAGAAGTGAATTAGAAAAAATTGGTATTAGTTCAAATGCGTTTCAATGTTTTAGATTGGCTGGACTGGCTAATATAGGAAGTGGTGCTACTCATGATAGATATTACTATGGACTGTAGAACATTGCATGATAGATATGTACTTTTCAAAAGAAAAGAAGATATTACTGCATATAGAGCTCATGAGAATATTCCTGCTTGTGATAGATTTTGTGCTGAGGATTATATTGACTATTCTACTGGAACAATAGAAAACAGCGCTGTATCACATTTAGATACACATAAATTATCAATAAAGACTAATGCATTTTTGGACTTTAAGAATGATGACTATGTTTATGATATAAAAAATGAAATAGTGTGGCGAATTGAATCTATTGGAATATCTGATGATGGGCAAATGAAAGAATATTCATTAAGGCCTCGAAAAAGTACAATTTTGAACTTAGTTAGGTAGGTGGCAATATGGATATGGATTCTAAGCAAACTACTGTTGATAGATTTCAAACAGTACTTCATTGGCAATTAGCTGCTCAGTTACCTATACCAGGTGGAATTCATAAGTATTCTCATGGTGCATTATTTGCAGGATACTCATCTACAAGACAAGTTGATGCTAATGGGGAAGTATTATGGACAATAACTATATCTAGAGGAATTGACTATGGAGCTGCAGCAATGGGATATAAAAAAGATGGAACAAGAAGAAGCCCAAGAGGAGAACTTGAAAAAATTAATTTTAAGACAATAGATAATTGTATTCAGTCAGTAGCTAAGCAAATAGCGCTTCCTAGTGGTGGAAAGGTCGTGATTAAATGATTAATAGAGAATCATATAATGAATGGATTTATAACAAATTATCAGAACTACTAGATGATGATATTGTATTATCTGTGCATGATGAATTTAGTTATGACCCTAATGCGAATGTGGATGTAATAGTTAAATTTTTACCAGGACAAATACAATGTGGTATTCCTCAATATCCTTGCGAGTTATTAATTGAGATTAATGAATTATATTTTTCTGAAGTAATAAAAAAACTGACTGATATCACATTGACATACAATGAATCGTTAATTGATATTGATAATGAAACATATAGACAGTATTATTCTACACCTAATGTTGTAGGCACATTTCAAAATAGAGGACTCTCTAATAATGTAGCTGTATCTATTTCATTATCATTGATTTATTTCACAAATTTATTGATGGTAAAAAGAATAATTCTTTCGGATAATGATATATCTAATGAAATAAACTTTGTTGACTTTAGCATGTCCTATATGGTTAATACTAATTCATCAGGAACAATTAACGATCCTATTGCACGTATTGTAGGAGAGTCAACTGCTACTACATACACATTTACATTTGCAGCTAAGGAGTTTGACATAATTAAGGTTATCATAGAACAAATGTTTTCAAAAAATATTCCTAACAAGGAATATGTTCTTAGTGTTGATTTTGGTTATAATACATTTATTAATAAGGTAATATTACAGGCTGGTAGTTTGGCGCAGTCAGTTAATGGTGTACCTCTAATTCAAGTTACATTTATGGATGGTGATTTAGATGGCTAAAATAGATATATTAATTTCATCAAAAGGTAGTGCAAAGGAATCCGATTTGGATAATTCACCTGCAAATGGTGGTCAAAGTCCAATTGGAGGAACAGGTAATACAAAATTAATGGCAAAAAATGTTGCTGCTAATCAGTTGGCTAAAGTGGGATTTAGTGCTATAAAAAGTACTTTTGATTTTGCTACATCTAATTATGGTAATTTTACAGGTGATTATATTGGACAACAAAAAATAGATAACGTATTTAGCATAGCATCAACAATTACTAAATCAGTTGGAACAATAGCTACAGGAGCAATGGCCGGAGGATTGGTTGGTGCAGCAGTTGCAGCAGTTGCAGTAGCTGTTGATACAACAATGAGTGCTTGGCAAAATAACATTAATTACAACCAGTCTTTGGTTAAGGCTAATTTTTCAGCAAGTTTTAATGCGGCAAGAATAGGAACAGTATTGAATGGTGGCAATAGACAATGAGATTTAGAGAATATAATAATTTGTACTCTACTGACAAAGTCAGAAAGGGCATAATTAGAGGAGAAAATCTATCTGATGAACTTAATTGTGCAACCATTATTTTGTCCCATATTAATAAAATACCCATTGAATCATATGATTTGGTTGAATTGACGAATGAATCGGACAATTTAGAATACTGGTTTGTTGCAAATTACAACAGAAAAACTGTATCATTTAACCCGTTGAAATATGACTATGTTATCGATTTAATGAGTGTCACTAAATTATTAGAAACTATCATTTTACCAAATATGACAATAACTAATATTGGGCAAAATAGAAACATTTTCTTGTATATTGATAATGCTATGAAGTTATATTTCAATTCTAAATATGGAACTTATGGATACTCCAATAGAATAATAGGTTTATTTAGTTCTGCTATTTGTCCGGAATGCACCTTTTCAGAACCGACTCTAAGAGAATATTTGGATTATTTACTAGGTTTTAAGAATTGTATTGCAAAGCTTGATTTTACTAATGGTAAATTTGTATTAGATTATATGGATTTGAATCCTGATGGAGAACCGATAGATACGACATACATTTCATATATGGAACAATCACAATGCGCAGAACAATATATTACACAACTTGAGCATACTTTCAACGATGTTATATCTCAGTATTCTGTGATTGAATACCATAGATTAAAGGGTGAATCCTATTTGTTTAATACGGAATCTGCAAAACTTATATTAAATCATAAACCTTATGACATAAATAGAATTATTTTAAAAAATATATCATTTGAAATCTATGCATATATGAACTTTTCTGGAGATGAGAATATAATTGATCATGCTACAATATATATTAATAGTGAGCACGATGAGGGATCAGAATCAGGAGGACTATATAGATATATCAATGGCTATGATATTGATATTACTGATTATTTGGTAGTTGATAACATTTTCCAATCTCTAGAAACATTATCTAAAGGTTCTTTTGATACTCTCAGTGATAAACTAGTGAATAACAATTATATGAATAATTCATTAAGATGGTCTAGGGGGTCAAATGTTATTGATAATTTTCACTATTATCAAACTAAAACTACTATTTGGAGTTCTTCTGATGAACCTGCTATAACCTATGCAATACGTTGTGCTATATATAAGAAGCTAGATGATATATTAGCTATGGCAAGCTATGTAAATAGTAATGGTGTAAAAATTATTTACTCCAGATGTAATAATCATGCAACTGATGGAATTATCTACAATTATTTGTGGAGTGATCATTGGCAAGATGTAGTATTTGAAGTAGAATATGTCCCATATCTAAATTCAAAATTGAAAATACCTCAAGATAATTATAGACATTTAATTAGTGCTCCTGATAATACAATGAACACGTTTACTAATATCAGTAGTTTCATTAAGAAATCGATTGAGAAAAATAGACAACTAGGAAATGATTCATTAATGTTTTACGCAAGGAGTTTAGTTGAAAAAGATGGGTACGAACCAGTATATAAGCTAGGCCAGTATTATGTTGATGAAGAAAATAATAAATATATTCTTAATTATCTAGAAACTGAAACTAAAAATAATTGTGTTCTTTACAAAGGAATATTGTCAAAAAATTATTCAAATAGAAATATTCATACAATCATTAATCGTGAAAAAAGGTACTATTCTTTAGCTGATAATAATGAGTCCGTAGTAAGAAATGAAGTTAAGGTGAAAAAATATACTATATCACTTTCAAATTATTATTATCCAAGTATATTAATGTTAGTATTACCATTTAATATTCTTAAATTTTCTGCAACATTAAATGATAGTAGCACTATAAAAGGGTATGTTTCATCGGATACTATAGCCGAAAAAAACATAGTATCACATAGTTCATTATTTTATGATAATATTGTCTATGCAACAAAAGTAGGCTCGCAAAAAAATGGTGGATATGAAATGCAATACTTAAAATATACTGATTCTTATGGAGAACTAATATCTATTGATACAGATTTTAAGTGCTCTACAGGAAAAGATTTAGATATAATACTAAATTGTGAATTTCAGGGATATGAAAAAGAAGCTTTTATTGGATCATCAATGACAAAATTTGAATTACTTAAAGATAATAGGGAACAATTATGTCTTACTGTTGTTAATATATTTAAGAATGATTCAAATGATTATAACATTTTTGTTAATGAAGATAGAATTGCTAATCTTTTAAATGGAAAACTGATTTATATAGAAACTAGCGAATCATCTTTTATTATGAAAACTGAAAAAAGAATTAATTTTGGAAAACCATTTCATGAGATAGTAGGTTTTGATATAAATTATCCTACTTATTTAAAAATATATGATTCATCTCATGAATTATGTTTAAGAGTATCTAATTACAATGGTGAATACCTTAAATTAGAAGAAATGGTCTAAGGAGGTAAAAAATGAAAATATTTATTGATAATGATGTCATTACTAAGATAGATGATGAAAGACGTACAGTATATAAAGGTGATGATTCGGCTGATATTATCAAAATTTACTTTAAAGAATATCCAAGTAATTGGTATTTAACATTAGGAGCTGTATTGCCGAATGGAAGAACAGTTGGAGATAAGTATCACGATGGATGCATAATAACAGAAGTTATTGATGGAATTACATATTATTATGAATCATTTACTATTTCTAAAGCTAATGGATGGAATCTAATTGAAGGACTAACATCATTTACATTAAGAAAAGTAGTAACAAATGATTTAGGTTATGCCGTTTCCAAAAAAACTATTGGAGTATTTGTTATACGAATTGTAGATGCAGAATGTATAGATGAAAACATTTTAATATTAGATGGTGAGGCGTCGAATATTATTTTAAATTTTAAAAATACAATTGAACAATTGCAAGGCCTTATTACGAAAGCAACGACTGAAGTTGGCTATAAAGTTGATAAATCTACTTTTGATACCTTTGTTAATGATACATATATTAAGACTATTAATAGTATTTATGAAAACATAGAAAAATCAATAGATAATATTGATAGATTACAAAATCTCGTGAATGTAGTTGCTTATGTCGAAGATTTAAGTAATATTGACAAGTCAAAATTAAAAATGAATGATAAGATCATTGTGTTGGAGGATGAAGATTATGATTTTAATTCAACTATATATGTTTGGGATGGAAGTTCATTAAGATATTTTGGTAGATTTTCTTTTGAAGTAATCAATAGCATTAAGCAATTAATACCAAACCAAGCAAGTAGTACTAATCAGCTAGCAGATAAAGACTTTGTCAATTCAAGCATTAATACAGCAACTGCAACATTTATGGGTACGTTTGATTCTATTTCAGATTTGCCAAATGAAGATGATGGAGTTAACGCTAATGACTATGCATATATTGACATAACAGATGAATTAGGCAATAGAAGATTTGATAAATATAAATACACTATTATATCATATAATCCTACTAAATATGGATGGTTATATGAATATACACTTAATAATTCATCATTTACCGCAGCACAATGGAAAGCAATTAATAGTGGAATATCTGAAGATTTATTGAATACAATACTTGAAGACATTAATTCTAAACAAGATAAATTAGATGATAATACTAAAAATATTAATGTAGCAACATTAACAGCTAAAAAAATTGGTTTGAGATATACTAAACCTGATGGTACTCAAAGTACTGGTAAATGGAATGGTAATTTAGTTCCTGATACTGATGATACATATGATTTAGGTAGCTATGATAATATATGGAGTGAATTATATGCTAAAGAACTAAGATTTACCAAATGTAGTTTTATTCATAATAATAAAATAAAAATTACTCCATTAATAGCATATAATTCAGATGGTTCTTTTGTTTATAATGATGAAAATGGATATCCAATTATATCTATAAATAAATTAGTAAAAAAATTTTATTTAAACAATTATAATGGAGAATCAATTTTATCTCAAAACGTAGGTAGAACAGTTTTATATGATGATAAAAAAGATGAGATACTTAATTATGATAGTAGTAATGGTAGAGTTATTTTAAAATCTAAATCTATACCATTTATTAAAGTAATGGATTCTAATAGTGGATTATTTAACATAACTGACTCCGAATTAAGTATAATTGGAACAGATAAAATAAATATAATACCAAACTATACTAATGATTTTGATGACGATGTTATTACTAGTAATTTTGATAGAATAAAAATTGGTGGTTCTGAAGAAGTTAATGCTGATGAGATGGCAGATATTTATATTGCTGTTAAACCAGCTAATTCTTCAGGAAAAATAGTTCCTTTTGCAATAACAAAAGACGGAAGAGCATTCTATCAAGGCTATGAATTAGTGAACAAATCATACACAGGCAATCTAGACAACCTAACAACCGAAAGCAAAGAAAATCTAGTAAGTGCTATCAATGAGGTAAATGGTAATGCAAATACTAATTATAAAAAGATTCAATCAACTAATAAAGAATTAGCTGATTTAAAAGAGGCATTGTATGGTTATGTTTTAGATACTGCTCCAGTTGGAATTGAAGATGTTATTCCTAGTACAATTAATGTAAATGAAACTACATATAATTTAGTTGATAATGTTAGAGGACTTGTTGATGAGGTTAGTGGTAATACTGCAAAAAGTGAGAATTTACTTGTGTTAGAGGATGTCGAAGAAACCACTAAAAATGGAATTACTTACAGCGTTAAGAATGGAGTTATAAATATTAATGGTAGTGTTTCTGAAGCATTTAATATCTATCAAGCATTTAATGAAATACCGATTGGAACATATACGTTTAATATGTTTGGATATGAATATAAATTTCAAAAGGGTATTCAGGTTGCATACGATAAAAATTATGTTGATTTTATTGCTAGTGCAACTGATATAAAAACAATGACATTATCAAGTAAGATAAATATGTTTACTATCGGATTTCAACTAGAAGAGGTATTTAACAACGTATCTTTCAAACCAATGCTAGTAAGTGGTCAAACTGCACCAACCGAATTTAAACGTGGTTATGATGGTTTAAAGAGTGTTGAATATGAGGGACTTGAGGTTTTAGGAGAAAACTTACTTAATTTAGAAGATATTGAAGAAACCACTAAAAATGGAATTACTTATAGTGTTAAGAATGGATTATTATACATTAATGGAAGTACTACTTCTAATACAACTATATATATAAATCTTTCTAAACAAATAGAGATTAAATCATATGGTTATTCAAGTTTTAGTGGTATTGAAGATACTTTAAATACACAATGGTATTTAACAAACAATTTTGAATCTATGAGCACTAATGGTAGAAGTAATAATCCATTTATTCAAAATTCAAAATCAAGAACAAATATTATTATGACTAATAGTATAAATAATACTTATACTCAAATTTATATCTTTATTGCTAATAATATTACTTTTAATAATTTAGTATTTAAACCTATGTTAGTCAAAGGTTCAATCGCACCAACTTCATACACACCATACAAAGAACCAATTATCTTATTACCATTTAACACTAAATTAAGAGGTATAAATGATGTTAAGGACAAAATTGTTGTTATTAAAAATGAAGATGATGATTATTATACTGCAACAAAGATAAATTATATTGGTGAGGTTGATTTAGGAACATTAAATTATACTATTAATTTAAGTAATACAGCATTTAATGTTGATGTGAATATTGGATGTAAACCAACTCCTAATGATTATACTATACCTAATTTGTTAGTTGATAGATATGAAACTAATGTAAACCATAATGTTTATACTGGAAATGTTAATAAATCAATTTCGGTAAATCAAAATGGTTATATTAGAATTTGTGATACCTCATATACCGATGCCGCAACATTCAAAACCGCAATGGATGGAATTATGCTACAATACGAATTAGCAGAACCAACAACCGAAGTATTAAGAACTAATCTAATAGAAGATGAAGTAATGCCATTATTACAATTAGGTGGTAGTGTTGAGGTTATTAATCAAAATAGTGAGATTGTTAATGGTACATCTACATTTGAAATGGTTTATAAATTATCAAATAGCATAAACAATACGGAGGTATCAAGCAATGAATGATTTAGTAAAGAAATTAATCGGTGATAATCAAGCACTTCTTAAAAAGCAATATGAATCATTAGTTGTTGCAGAAATAAGAAAAAAATATTCTCAGGATGAAGAAAATGCAATATTAAGAAAGAAACTTGGTGGACTTGATAACGGAGAATTTGATACATATAACGAGTATGTTGAAGGGTGTAAATTACTGGCAAAGACTATAGTTTATAAATAATATTAGATTTAATGAACTGTTAAAAGAGTAGACTAGATATAGTTTTATTTGTTGGGATAAAATGCTTAAGGTATTGATAGGACTAATTGTTATAGTTCCTATTATTTCGTATTATGTTGTATATTATGGTAAATCAGAGGTGGAAAATGATGATCAAAAACAAAATTGACAAAGTAATGGTACTTGAAGATGCTCGGCTAAAAACTAATAAATGGGTACCAATACAAGATATAGTTATAACTAAAGAAGGTCAGAAAGTTATTAATTTATTAGAAAATGTTAATAAATTAAATGATAAAATAATTGAATTATCTAAGGCTATTATTAATATCAATGATAGCCTTAATTCTTTTAAAAAGGAACATAACAAGTTAGTTAATGGCTATAAAAAGCAAATAGCTGCTTTAAAAACTCAAATAGCAACAATAAATAACGGAGGTAAAATATAATGGATGCACTATTAGAATGGTTAAAAACTTGGAATTGGAGCGCAGTTCTTGCTACTATTATTGGACTTGCTGCAACTTATGGAGGTTCTATTGCTGTATTAGTAATTGGTTTAATAAAGACTAGAATAAAGAACTTTAATTATAAGCAGGCACTTGAATATGCTAAGATTGAATTATCTAATAAGCAGTTAGAATTAATAGATAATTTAAAAGAAAGTATTATTAGTGAGTTAAATATTATTAATTCAAATTTACTTTCTCAAAATGCAGAAGCTGCAAAAGAACAAAAGAAAATTATTCAGGATATAGTTGATGATGCTAATAAAGCTAATGAAGAAATCCAGGAGATTCCAATTTCTGATGCTAGTGCTGTGTTAAAAAGTTTGGAGGGATAGTATGTTTTTTAAGAACATAGAAAGCTACTCTAAAAAATGTATGCTTGTCCTAACTATCATTTGCAATATTATATATGTGGGTCTACTTGTTGTAGGCCCCTCAATTATAATAGGATGTAGATATGCAATATTTGAAAATGTATCAGCGAGATACAAATTAACAGGATTAGGAATTATATTATTTATAGTATTAGGTTTATATGCCTATATAAAAATAAAGAAGACTATCAGGAAACTTCCTGAAATTAAATTATCCCAGCAAAGGGTAAAATTCACGTTAGAAATGGTATTTGATTCTATCCCTCTAATATTGATTATTGTTGCTGCAGTTCTTGCACGTGATAATGTTACAAAGGCATTTGATACAATGCTGATGTGCTTAGGATTCTTTCTAGCTGCAATTCTTTTTGATGGCCTATTTTTGAAATATATTGATGCAGAAAATGCAATACGTGAAAAAGCACTTCTAAATAAAGAAATAGCAAAACGTGAAAGCTTGGTGTAATAAATGAATAGTAAATTTTCAAATAATAAGGATTCTATAATTAAAAATTTATTTGCATATATTTTATTTATACTAGTATTTGCGGTAGAAGGATGCTTTAATTTTGCAGAAAGTTCATTTGAAATTAACAGGTTACTAGATATATCATTATGGACTAGAATTGGTCTAAAAGTAATATTATTAATACTTATTAGATTAGGCGCTAATTTAATGTTTCTGGATATAGCTAGAACAAAAAATATAGATCTATTAAATGCTAAGACTGTTAATGAGAGATTTATGAAATTAAAGTCAAACGATTTTTCTGAGTATATTATTACAGTAAAAAATAGGGAAATCAAAATAGAAGCATGGAAAAGAAGAATAAGTCGAAAACTAGTTAAGTTAGAAAAAAAAGCAAGACCATCAGATAAGGCATTATATTATAATAATAATTTAAGCAAAGATTTTAATAAATATTGTACCAAACGCAATGAATTGGAAGAATTAATTTCTGATAAATGGATTGACGAAAATTATCATCTAATATCAACAAAGTGCGTACAAATTAATCCAGCAGTATTTGATTTACCTATTGGGACTGATAAGGATAGACCCTATCAATTAACTAGTAAATCAAAAATGAGTATTTTTTTAGGGCTATTGTCAAGTTCTATATTGATGATACTTGGTCAAACATTAATCAATGCTACTGTAATTAATTATAAGGATGTTACAGTACTAGAAATATTTATGGGACTTATGACAGACTTTATCTTCATCATTACACAATTTTTTACTGGTATGTTTGGTGCATATTCTACTGTAAGAAATAATGAGGTACTACCTTATGTTAATAGAAATAGAATTCTAAAGGAGTACTTATTTTGGAAAAATCCAAAGGAACTAGATACGTTTTCAAAATGGATTGAACAATTAGAAACAATAGATGATAAAAGAAATTGCTCACCTTAGTGGTGAGTTTTTTTTTATTTGTGGTATAATAAATACATATATCGCATTGCTTATAATTTGGTTTATTTAACTGTGTGTGTTGGTGCCTCATGGGTTTACTAATAAAATAATTTAAATAGTAGAATAGTCTAGC
>JBJEFS010000086.1:0-11187 GCA_051874325.1 Anaeroplasma sp. | reverse complement strand
GATAATCTTTTTAGATAAATAATTGTAGGTGCCTATCAAATATGTTTACAATAAATAATAATATATAGCAGATTTAACCGTTTTTAAAAGGTTGATATTCATTTGCGAATACCAACCTTTATTTTATCGTCTAGCAACTTTTATTTTATCATCGACCAACAAATATTTTATCGTCGACCAACCGTTAACCAACTTTTATTTTATAGAGCCGAAAGTGTTTTATAATAAAATCCACTAGCCCTTTTCCAGTATTATACCATATAGTATGTCCAAGAAATGAGGTGCATTTTAATTTTACTTTCTCTTTTTTTATTCATTTGTAAAAAACTACATCTTTAACTTTCTAGTTATATCACTTATATTTTAATAGACTTATGAAATTAAATATTTTTTTATTCTTGTAATTTTTATTTTTAGGCTTAATTTACATAGTTGATAAGTGATAGTATACGCCAAGTGGTCTATAAATTATTTATTATATATTTCCGGTTTTGAGAACCAATGATTTCCTCCAATTTCTATATAAAATGTATCACTATTTATTATTTTTTTTATTTCATCAGAAGAATTATTGTAGTAAATATATATAATCATTGATCCTTCAAATTCATAATATTCATTACCATCATGTTTCGTAAATACTATTGTTTCATTTGATGAATCTAAATAAGTAAATTCTGTTGAGTTTTTGTAGTAAAATTCATTATTACTAAAACTAAAATAGAAATGTCCCCAATCGTTTTCACTTACAGTTCTTTTCCATACAAATCTTTCGTTATTTTTTTCTAAATAAAGGCTTTCTTGAATAGATTCAGATAAATTAATCTCAGCATTTATTTGACATGCAGTAATTTTTTCTTCACTTGGACTACACCCGAATAGTACAATTATAAAAAAAGACATTAATACAAATAGCTTATTTTTCATATTTTCTCCTATTAATAATTTAAAATACTATAATCCAACAAAACAATTCCACCAAACCCTGTCCATGCACTTAAATCAAAATAAACTTCTGATGCACTATGACCATCTCTTAATTCATAAAAATACTTATATGAAGTTGATTTAAAAACCCACCATCCACTAGTTTTAGAGTAAATTTTATATCCACAGCCAGCCATTAAATGGTTACCATAACCTGCATTTGAAGCACTTGATGTACATAGTACAAATGGTAATCCTTTATTTATAGCAGTTATTCCACTTCCACCATATAATCCAGCAGCAACAGTTCCTTTTGCTTTAAAATTATATCCATATTTATTTCCAATTTCATTGATGATAGTAGCAGTATTATAAACCGTTCCTTCATTTACTTTGCCGAATTTATCTACAACAAATTTTCTAACATCAGTATATAACTTTGGAAAAGTTGTATAAGATAATTCTACTTTATTATGTGTCTTTCCAGATGAAGATGTTATTTTTCCTGAAATATTATTACCTTTGTCATCATATACTTTTTTGTATAAATTATATTCATTAGCTTTCACGTCATAATTAACAATATCAGTTATTGTTGGCATTGATGATTTTGAAGAATCTTTTTTATAAGAACTAACTTTTTCTTCATAATTTCCTGTAGCATCAGCCAACGATTGTAAAACATTGTAAGCGGATACAAACCAACAATTTCCTTCACTTGAATAATATAATTGATCTCCTACATAAGAATAATCATTATAGCATGATAATCTCATTTGTGTTGTATATGATCCTGTAGCCATATCAACTGCTTTTGATCTAGATAAACTCCATCCAGAACCATATCTATCTTTAACATAAGTCTCAATTTTATTAATATGGCCACAACCAGATTCTGTTTGTCCTTTATAAGCAGATCCAAAAGCCAAATCATTCAAAACATCATCTGAATAATTTTTAGAATCGTCAACGTTAACATATTCACCATCTTTTAAATAAAGATATCCATTTACCGTAGAATAGCAATATGACTCGCTGTCTATTTCTTTATATGGTGAATCTCCGATCGTAGTAAAATCGTAAAAGTTATACTCATCGGCAATAATTGCATATCCATAATCTGAATTAAAATCTAAAAAAACACCATCATATTTATTTCCTGCTTCATCAATTATAATAGGAAATTTGTTTTCTACATAACTGGCATTAAACTCATTTTCTTCAGCTGATTCATTATACTTATCTACAAATAAATCAAAATTATTGTCAATAAAGTCAGCCACTGCATAGCAATCACTATCTAAATAGTCTTTGATGTTATTTTCATTTACCTCTGAATTGTTTACAGCTAGCATTGCAACCAATAATAATAAAACACTAAAACAACTACTTTTTAATTTAATTGATGAATTCATAATCTCATTTTCTCCTTTTTTGTGTTTATACTACTTTTCATTGTTATTGTCAATATTCTTATGATATGATAGTAGTTATTCAAATTTTATGTTTTTTTAAATAATTTAGGTTTTTAATGACTTTTTATATATTTTATCATTTATAATAATACTCTATATTTTTCCTTATACACATATGTTAATATTAAAATACAGTACGTTTTTATCCTGTAACTTTAAATCTTCAAATAAAAAAAATCGTATTTCTACGATTTGAATTCAAGTGTGTTTTAACTACTATTTTAATACAAACCGACACCCCTAGTTGTTTGAGCGACACGGTTAATATAAAAAACGACACCGACATCAAAGAATTACACCATTAGATAATGTTGCTCATAAATTGGAATTTATCAATTTAATCTTTAATCATAATCATGTCTTTCTTTAACAAAGTTTTTGCTTCCTCTTTTTTCATACCCTATCCTTATATTTAGTCAGAAGAACTTCTTCTATTGTAGGTTCTTCTTTTATTTCTGCGACTAAAGGAACAATATTTCCTGTTCCTGTAACAAGCCTATGCTTACATATTAACTCGCTTGAATTTGTAAGATAGCACATCAAGAAATCATCATGTCTTTCGATTCTTATCCTATCACCTTCAGTTATTCTACCCATCGGAAGCTTATAAAGGTTATCCCTATATTCAACAGTATCATGGTAAACCGAATGAACCACAACATCATCATTCTTCTTTTCATAATACTTTTGAAGTTTAGGATATTCTTTTTTAAATAGCTCTCTAGGTGATTTCTTTGTAGTATCATTAATCATTCCATTTCCATCACGATCAAGCCAATCAATAAATTCTTGATTAAGCCTGTCAAGTCCATAGTATATTCTTCCATCTAGAAACTGATGCTTAACGTAATCAACTGTTTTTTCAACCTTTCCTTTAGTTGATGGGTCATAACCTTTGCATAGATAAATAGTAAACCCAGTTTCCTTAATAAAATCCTCAAACTCTTTAACAAAGATAACATCACCCATATTTTCAGATACAACCATTGTCTTATCTTGATCATAAACAATCATTTGAGTTCTTCCACCAAAATACCTAAATGCAGCAATATGTGCATCAATAGTAGTTTTAGCATCAAATGGATCAACTGAGAAATATGCAAACTTCATTCTCGAATACGATAGAGTCATACAAAAGAAATAGATTCTCACATTCCTCTTATAAGCAGTTTTCATAACATATTGCCCAAAATCTACCTGAGCTTCATATCCAGGTTCTGTCTGCTCTCTTATTTGAAACTTTCTTGGTGGTTTTATCAATCCAGTTTGTTCTCTTACCTTTTTAATGTATCTAAAAAACGTAGAAGCGGGTATCTCAAAATCAGGAAAATCCTCCTTAATTCTATTCAGTAGAACAGTATTGTTAATCTGCGGACATATCTTCAGTATCTCAATTATGTACTGACGATAATTATCAAGAATAAACTCATGTTCTTTTTGAAATGAATTGAAGAATTCTTCATCTCTGTCCCACCAATTGCAAACTGTTTTATAGGACAAATTCAATTTTTCTGATACCTTTAGTTTTGAAACCCCAAGTTCCTTCAATTCCTGGAGCTTCCTAAATTGTTCAATTCCTAACATTTATTTATGCACCTCCTCAATAATAAGAATTGAATTTTCTCATCAAATAATATGAGCATCAATAATTGCTCATTTTGCATCACCTCCTTAAGTTACATCCTAAGATATAAAATCACCAAATGTGCATAGTCTACATAGTCCACGTAAGATTCTGTTATAAGAAAAATTTTAAGGCTAAAATCTTATATAGAAAGCCTTTGTAGGAGACTATGTAGACCATGTCATAAAAAAAACGATAGCAATTACGCTACCGCATTATCTCTATTTCATCTTTTTTAACTAGTAGATATTAATGATTCTTAAGAATTTCAATGAACGTGCTATTTCTACATAAAGAATCATCTATTATTGACTGATAATCAATAAAGTAGACATGTGTATTTGCATTTTTTAAATACTTATAATAGATTTTACTTTCTCCATTGGAAAACAAAGGGTTATAATCATTTCCAATAAGTGATTTTTCAAATGCTTCATCAATTTCTGTTATTCCATAGCTCCATACAGTTTTGATATTAGGAACATCATGTCTAAGCGTTAAAACATTATCCGGCAACTCTGACAATGCTTTTCTTTTTTCATCAAGGTCCGCCTTAGCGCTCTTAAATTCTATTATTAACGCATCCTTACTTCTATTTTCATCATTAGTACTTAAAAAAACACACATATCTGGCCTTGTTAACGAATCAACAGATTCAAGCTTTAAATCCTTGGAAATCTGCTTGTATGATTTATCACTTGATGCATATAAATATGTCATGTATTTATCGTCAAGAAGCCAAAGATTAGAAAGTAATCTATCATTTGGTGACTCATTTGAGTTAGATGTTCGCATAGGCATAAACATATTATGAAATACCTTTTCTTTAGAATCAGAGTGGATTGCTTTAGCTAGTGCCTTTATAATAGTATTTCTGTATACAATGTATTCACCTAATTCATAATATGCAATATCACTTATTTCGTTTATAGTTTGTTCAAAATCAACAGAAGAAACATTATTATTCTCCAACACCTTTTCAATCTTATCACGAATTTTAATTTTTTCTTCACTAAATTTTTTTTGAGCCTCTAGAGTCAAAGAATCTTTTGATTTTATAATTTCTTTGTTGCTCTTAATGTACTTTACTAAATGTGGGTTTTTTTCAATTGCTGCTTTTTCTTCTTCAATATTTATTTGCTCTATTTCTGGATATTTATCCCTGATTATTTGTTGCATAACTAATTTAGTCTTTGCTAAAATATCGCTTGTCAATATAGGCACATCTTCATTAGCATATTTTAGAAATGATAGCTCTATAAAATCATTCCTACTATCATTATCTTTATTTTCAAAATAGTTGGAGCAAAGCATCATTATAAATGAGTCTTTATTTGGCAGATGGCTTGAAAAGCCTAAAGAATCACTATCATACTCTTTTGTTGATCTACTATTAGAGCAAAAATATAGTTTTTTTGTATTTAATGAATCTGTTTTAAATAAATAAAATAATTCAAACTCGTAAGACACAGTGGTTATTTTGCTAGGAATTATAAATTTTTTTGATTCTAAATTTGGAATATCAGCAGGAGTAATTCTTTCTTCCACATCTTCGCAAATAATTGATATTTCAAAATTTATAGCTTTCTTTTTTAAAAGAAATAATTTAATAATCAAGTAATTAAGAATCTCTTGTTTAATCTTTGCAGGATTAGAACTAAATCTTTTGTCTTTAATCTTTCCATCGGCATTTCTATGGTAAAACTTTTCAGTAACATTATTAAAAGTTATAATAGTTTTATTTTCTGGTATATCTAAACTATTATCAATTTTTGCTTGTCCATCATAAGTTAAGTCAAAGTCAATATGAACATGCTTTCTTTCTTCTTTTAAAAATGAATCAACTTGTATTGAATTAAAAACACTAAGCCACGTAAATCTTCCACTACCTTTGCATCCTATTTGTCGTTTATTATCAGTCCATAAAGTTGCAAAAGCATCAACATTTTTTTATTAAAACCCTCTCCATTATCTTCTATAGAAAAGCTGGTAATAACAGAAAATTCATCAAAAAGAGTATTTTCTTGTTGAAGTATAATTTTAATTACAGAAGCATTAGCTTCCAAAGAATTAATTATCGCTTCAAATAAAGGTTGCAGAAATTTTACATCTTTACCTAAATTATTAACAATATCCTTAATATTAGCCTTTACCATTTTTTCTCCTTTCTTGCGACATATATTCATAATTAAATTATATAAATCTTATACGTATGTATATTGCAACTATTTAAGCATTTGTTTGTTTCCTAATTCATTAAAAAATACAACACTATTAATTTACATATTTAATCATCAAAATAAGTCATTCATTCTTTATTTCTCATCTTTTCTTAATGCTTTGTATAATTCCTTAGCCATTTCTTCCATAACTTTATTATAGAATTCAGGATCATTAAATAGTTTTTGGAAGGAATCATTATTTTCTAAATAACATTTAGTTACAATAGCTTGGAACTTATCTGGGAATAAGCTCTTAACAAAGATTTCAGGATTATTATCTTTAGCATATTTTTTGAACTTCTTGACATCATCATCTGTCATAAACATTTGATAAATACCTTCAATAATAACTCTATCGCCATCAGTAAAATTACCACTAAATCTATCATTAACTTTATCAATGATGCTTTGAAGTGTATCTTTTTTCTTATTTCTTTCTCTAGCTCCTGAATTATTTGATGGTTTTACTTCAGCAACATCTTTCTTTTCTAAGATGATAGACCCTGTAAATTGTTCTTCTAAAGAAGCATATTCAAGTTTAATCTTTTCATAAATATCTATCTTTATTTTTGGGTCAGCTGGTATTAGTTTTATCAAATTAGAAGTAAATAAGAATTCTTCGTATAAATCTTTATCATTTAATCTAATCAATGAAGTAACATATGAATACATACGATTAAATTTTTTAAGTAAATCTCTAAACTCAAAACGTTGTTTTTGATCCAAATCATTATATCTTTCAACAACATATTTAAGTGAGCTTGAAACTTTGCCTAAACCTGTTTCATCTTGTTTTTTACCAATTTGAGCATTCATTATTTTGATGAATTTAGATACATCATCTGAATTAAAAATATTAAATTTCGTCAAATTATTTCTAATATCATATACTACATTAAAATTAGTTTCACCATCTAATACTGTAGCTTCATAGAATGGTTGGAAAGCTTTTTTGATATCGTCTACAGTGTTTTCAAAGTCTAAAACAAATGTATCTTCTTTTCCTCTACAAGTTCTATTCAATCTAGATAGTGTTTGCACCGCATTAACATCTTTTAATTTCTTATCTACATACATTGAATGAAGTAATGGTTCATCAAATCCTGTTTGATATTTATTTGCTACTACTAAAATATTAAAGTCATCACTATGGAAAGCTTTTCTTAATTTTTTATCAGAATTAATCGTTTTACCTTCTATATCAACATTCATATTTGTTTCGACATATTCTGTTGGATCTCCATCAAATTTAACCATACCAGAGAATGCTACTAACACATTAGTTCCCTTACATTCTTGAGGATGTTGTTTTATATATTCCTTAATAGCAAAATAATATCTAACTGCATTATGTCTGGAATCCGCAACAACCATTGCTTTACCATGACCGTTAATTTTAAATCTACCATTTTGCAAGAAGTTAGACATAATCATATCAGTCTTTTGAGCAATCGTATAACCGTGTGTTTTATAATATCTAAATAATGCCTTCGCAGCTGGTCCTTCTACTAACTCAGGATTATCTTCAGATACTTTAACAATCTTGAATGCTTCTTTAATTGTTGTATAATTGGCTAAAACATCCAAAATAAAGCCTTCATCAATAGCTTGTCTCATTGAATAAATATGGAAGCATTACCACCTTTAATCAGCATATCTGATTTTGCAATTGCGTATGTTTCAGGATTGAACTCTTGTCCAAAGCAAGTCAAATCTGAAGAAGGATTTATTTCTTTTAACTTTTCAGTTAAACATCCTAGCATTTGTGATGTACCCATTGCCATATCATAAGCCATCTTTGTACATCCGTCTTTCTCAATTTCTTCTCTTTCAGGTAGAACTAAAAGTTCAGTCATAAGATAAATAATGTCTCTACTTGTAAAGTGAGCTCCAGCTTGTTCATCATAGCTTTCAGAAAATTTTCTAATTAATTCTTCGAAAATATATCCCATATCTTGTGAAGATATCTTATCTGGATCCATATTTGCTTTTGATGAATTAAATTCTTGAACTACTGTAAATAAAACATTTCCATTAGATAATGTTTTTACTTCATCAGCAAATTTAAAATTTGCTAATATATCTAAAACATTTGCTGAATAACCCTTTAAATATGCATCGAAATTATCTTCAATATTATCTGGATCAGCAATTAATTTTTCAAAATCAAATTTTGATGTATTGTAAAATTTATATCCTGATTTTTAAGTTAGAACACCTTCTTTAACACTATCTGGCATAGTTGCAGGAAAGTTATTGTATGCATCTAAAACTGCTTTTTTTGTCTTTTTTAAAGCATCGTCAAATCTCTTTAAAACTGTAAAAGGAAGAATTACCTTTCCATATTCATGTGGTTTATATAAGCCAACTAAATGTGTGGCTATTTGCCAAATTAAATTTGCTTTTTCTTGGATATTTTTATATGTTTGTTTTTGAATTTGCGTAATTGTCATAATTACTTTTCCTCCAGTACGATGTTATATTTTTCAAATAATGGTGCTAGTTTTCTTTTTGCTTTAATTGTTGGAGCATAAAGACCAGACTCCCATCTATTTACAGTAGAAAATGCAACACCTAAAAGCTCAGCAAATTCAACTTGTGAAAGAATCATTTTACAACGTAATTGTTTAATTGCTTTTGCATAATCAATATTCATATTTTTTTCTCCTTGAAATGCCATTTTCTTATTCATTATTATAGCACTTTTTTAGCAAAATGTCTATTTATTCGATATTTAATCTCATTTAATTCTCAATATTTTCTCAAATAATATCTTTCGTTTTTTTAATATATCTATCGTTTTTGAGAAGCACCTTTCGTTTTTTTAATAGGGCTATCGTTTTTTTAATATATCTATCGTTTTTGAGAAGATTTATAAACAAGAAAAAAACCTAAGCTTAAGGCATCATTTCTGCCTAGCAGCTCAGGATTTTGTGTCAAAATGGTTCTTTTAATTATCAAATACGGGACTTCAGCCCCTATATCAAGGCACAAAAAAAGGCTTGATAGACAATTTTCATTGTATCAAACCTATGCTTTCAATATGGTGACCTGTATGGGATTCGAACCCATGAATGTCGCCTTGAGAGGGCGATGTGTTAACCGTTTCACCAACAGGCCAAGGCTATTATATGTGCAAAATCATATGACTGCGCACATATAATAATAACATATTTTTTTAAAATTGCAAGTTAAAATTGAAATAAAGTTTCATTAATTCTTGAAATAACTTTATCTTTTCCAAGAATCTTTTGAACATAGAAGATATTTGGTGAATTCTTCTTACCTGTAAGACATAGTCTTAAAAATTCGGAAACATCTCCCACATGACCATTATATGAATCCTTATTTTTCTTCCAAACTTTAATATTATCAGCAAAATTATGTCTAACTGCTAAAGCCTTCAAAGATTCAAACCACTCTTCTTCAGTTAACTCTAAATCAAAAGTGTTAATATAATCTAATAATACTTCTTTTATTAGATTTTTATCCATTGCAGGATTCCATTCTAAATTAGATTTATCTATTCTGTTATATTCTTCATCATAGAAAAATGAAATAATTGGATAAATATCTGAATATTTAGAATAATCCTTTCTTGGTTTTTCTTTTTCTCTTTCAATATTTAAAATTGAAACAAAAAATTCTTCGTTTGAAATAATTTTTTCATAAAATTCTTTATTATATTCCTTTGACCAGGCTTTAACCTCTTCACATAAATCTATTGCCTTTTTATAAGCCATTCTTTCTTTTGAAATATTTGCTACCTTTGCAATATCAAACAATGCTCCATCAAGACTCATTTTTTCAAATTGTAGTTTAAAATCATAATAGCTCTTATCTAAGTTTTCACTTCTCCAAGCCTCATAGTTTGAATTCGCAATAGTAAGTAAATATTCAATAAAACCATATTTTGGATAACCTTGTTCTAAGAAATAGCTTACAGCAGCTTCTTCATCCTTACGTTTAGATAATTTTCTTCTGTTTCCATTCTCAATCTTCATAATAACAGGAAGATGAGCATATTTTGGTCTTTCAAAGCCTACAGTATCAAACAGTTCTAAATGAATTGGTAAACTAGATAACCATTCTTCTCCTCTTGTTATATGAGTAGTACGCATAAAATGATCATCAACTAAATGAGCAAAATGGTAAGTTGGAAGTCCATCACCCTTCATAATTACAATATCTTGGTCGTTTTCAGTTAATTCTAAATCACCCTTTATTTCATCATGAAAGAATATTTTATTATTATGGTCACCCATTGACTTAAATCTAATAATATATGATTCTCCATTTTTAATTCTATTTATTGCTTCATCAACTGAAATATTTCGGCATTTTGCATATTCCTTATAATATCCAGGAATTACCTTTAATGCCTCTTGTTCAGAACGTAATTTGCTTAAATCATCAGCACTACAAAAGCATGGATAAGCTCTACCAATTTTAATTAAATGCTTAATAACAGTGTTGTATATTACTGATCTTTGACTTTGCTTATATGGACCATATTTTCCAATTTCTTTCGCATCTGATATATATCCTTCATCTGGTATAACATCAAATACTGCTAATTGTTTTACAAGAGACTCTCCTGAACCAACAATTTCTCTTTTAGTATCAGTATCTTCTAATCTAATGTAAAAAACACCACCGCTTTGTTTTGCAAATCTAGATGTGACAAGTGATGTAAATAAGCTTCCTGTATGTAAAAAACCTGTAGGACTAGGAGCAAATCTTGTGACCATTGCTCCCTCTGGTAGCTCTCTAGGTGGGTATCTCTTTTCTAAGTCTTCAATAGTAAGATTGATGTTTGGAAAAATAATATTTGCTAAATCATTATAGTTAGCCATTAAATAACACCTCAATTCCTATAATATTATAATAAATAATGTATATTTTTTCAAGGATAACTTATTGTAGTGAAATAAGAATA
>JBJEFS010000085.1:0-39231 GCA_051874325.1 Anaeroplasma sp. | reverse complement strand
ATAAATCTAAATGTTTTTTCAAATATCTCTTGATTTATTTATAGTAGGCTTTATTTTATAAACATCGAATCTCCAAAAGAGAAGAAACGATATTTTTCTTTAACTGCTTCATTATAAGCTTTTAAAATGAAATCTCGACCTGCAAATGCGCTTACCAACATAATAAGTGTTGACTTAGGCAAATGGAAATTAGTTATTTGAGCATCAATAGCTTTAAATTGATAGCCTGGATAAATAAAGATTGAAGTATTAGCACAGCATGCTTTAAATCCATTATCATAGGCTGATTCTAGAGTTCTTGTCGAAGTAGTTCCTACAGCAATTATTCTCTTATTATTATTTTTAGCAATATTTAATCTTTCTGCCGCATATTCGCTTATTTCATAGTATTCTGAATGCATAATATGATTTGTTAAATCTTCTTCAGCAACTGGTCTAAAGGTTCCCAAGCCTACATGTAGGGTTATGTAGATTATTTCAACCCCTTTTTCTTTTATTTTAGATAATAATTCATTAGTAAAATGCAACCCAGCTGTTGGAGCAGCCGCACTTCCTGGATTTTTGGCATATACGGTTTGATATCTATCTTTATCTTTAAGCTTCTCATGAATATAAGGAGGAAGAGGCATTTCACCTAAGGAATCAAGTATTTCAACCAATATACCATCATAGATTAATTCAAAATGACAAATTCCAGTAGCTTCCTTTTCAACACATTTAGCCTTTAATCTACCATCCCCAAAGCTAATAATACTACCTATTTTAATTCTTCTTTGTGGTTTAGCTAAAGCCTCCCATATATTATCTCCTAAATCCTTTAATAATAGTATTTCAATTACTGCATTAGTATCAACCTTATGACCAATTAAACGAGCTGGGATAACCTTAGTATCATTTAAAACTATCACATCATTTTCACCTAAATAATCTAATATATCATAAAATCTTTTGTGTTCAATTTTACCAGTTTTTCTATCAAGCACCATCAACCTAGATTCTGTTCTATTCTCAATAGGTGTTTGGGCAATCAACTCTTGCGGTAATTCATAATCAAAATCACTTGTTAAAATCATGAAAAAATCCCCTTAAAATATTTTATTCCTAATTTATCATAAGCCTTTTGAGTCGCAATTCTTCCTCTATTAGATCTCTTTATATAACCCTCCTGAAGTAAATAAGGCTCATATACGTCCTCAATAGTCGTTACTTCCTCAGATATAGTTGCCGCTAAGGATTCAACACCAACAGGTCCACCCTTAAAAACTTCAACAATTGCTCTCAAATATCTATAATCAGTATAATCTAATCCATCATTATCAATACCAAGCTTAGATAAAGCCTCTTTACAAATATCTAACGAAATAACACCCTCATTACGAACATCTGCAAAATCTCTAACACGCCTAAATAAACGATTAGCAATACGTGGTGTTCCCCTACTTCTCATCGCAAGCTCATTTGCTGCTTCTTCAGATATTGTAGTGTTATATACCTGAGCAGTTCTTGTAACAATAATCTTTAGTTCCTCAATAGTATAGTAATCCAATCTCAAAATTACACCAAATCGATCTCTAAGTGGCGCAGCTAAATCACCGAATCTTGTTGTCGCACCAACTAACGTAAAAGGAGGTAAATCAACCCTAATACTTCTTGCTTGACTATCTTTTCCTACCATTATATCTAAAGTATAGTCCTCCATAGCACTATACAAAACTTCTTCAACATATCTTGGTAAACGATGAATTTCATCTATAAATAACACATCACCTTCATTTAAAGATGATAGTACTGCTGCTAAATCACCACTTCTTTCAATTGCTGGACCAGCAATAACTTTAATATTAACACCTAATTCATTAGCAATAATCTGAGCCAAAGTAGTTTTACCAAGACCAGGAGGACCATATAATAAACAGTGATCTAAAGATTCTTTTCTTTTTAATGCAGCCTTAATATATATTTCTAGCATTTCCTTAGATTCCTTTTGACCAATATATTCAATTAGTTTTTGGGGTCTTAATGACAATTCACATTCCTTTTCAGTTGCTTGCTCATTTGGATCAACTATTCTTTCATCTTTTTCGTCCATCATTACACCTACCTAACCATCTGCTTAAGAGCTTCTTTAACTAACACTCCAACCTCTTGACTGGTATCAAGCTTAGCAATAACCTTTGAAACCTCTTTTTTATTATATCCTAAAGCTAGCAATGCACTTTCAACATCTTCTAATTTTGTACTATTATCACTTGGTAAATCTTCATTTGCAAATGATAGTTTACCTCTTAAATCTAATATTATTTGTTGACTAGCCTTAGTACCAATACCAGGAAATTTTCTTAAGTATGCATCATTTCTTGATTCTATTGCATTAATAATTTCATTTACTGTACCACTGGCTAAAATACTTAAAGCACTTTTTGGTCCTATTCCACTTACAGAAATAAGTTTTAAAAAAAGTTCCTTTTCATCCTCAGTTTGAAATCCATATAAATCTAATATATCCTCTCTAACATATTGATGAGTATATATTTTATAAACCTCATTTAACTTATAATTGTAAGGATTACTTACAATCATCAAATATCCTATTCCATTATTTTCACAAATTATATATTTAGGATTAATCTTAGTGATTTTCCCAATAATATATCCATACATATAAATACACCACCTACATAATAATACCATAAATATTAACAAAATTAAACTTTTAGTTAAGAAAAAAATAAGCCAAAATAAATTGGCTTATAATAATCTTAGTGATTTCTACCATTATATGGCTTCTTCGGTGGTACAATACCTGGGTATGCTATTCTATTATCTGAATTAATTATAGTTTTTCTTGAAATATCTTCTTTCGTCTCAATATTATTAACTTCTATTTCTTTTTTAGTATTTTCAGATAACACCTTATTCCTTTGTTCAAAATCATTTAATATTTCATCACTTATTTTAGAATAATAATCAGAAATAAAGCTTTCAGTTGTTTCAAGAATTTGCTCTATTTCCTCACTAATCATAGGTATTCTTAATTTTGTTCCTCCTACTAAATTATTAAAATCAGTAATATGATTATTACTTTTTTTTAAATCAGCTAATGTAACATTATAAGTATTAATTATATCATCAATATTTTCGTTATTTTTAACTATATGCACTAACATTTAATCACCTAATTAATTATATGAAAAAAAAATAGATTTAGAATTAAAGCATACTCATAAAACAATTAAAACAAAAGTACTTATTCTTTACTATTAATCAAATTAATTATATAATATAATTAATATTTGCATGTGTAAGGAGGTGTTAGTATGGATTTTAAAAACATAATCAATGAATTATTCAAGGATTTATCTGAATTAATCAAGATGTATGAAGTATTGGACAATCCTGCTCCATTTAATTCAAAGATTTTTAAAGAAATAAAGTCTATATTTAACAGCCTTCAAAATGATTCTATAAAATCTATTGAAGCAATCGAAAAGCAAAAAAATGTTTCTACAAATAGATTTAAAAGCATTATTGATGATTATCATAAGCAAATTAATAAGCTTTCAACACAATTAAATAATTCTAAGAAAGAAATAAAAGATAAATATGAGAAAGAAATCAACAAAATAAACATTGATATAAATAACGAAAAAAAAGAATTCAAAAAAATTAAAGATGAAATTGACTTAGATATAGAATTTGATAAACAAAGCATTGAACAGCATATTGAAATTTTTGAAAATGAGTATAAAGAAAACAATAATAGGTATTCATATTTATACTCAGTTGCAAAGGAATCCTATAATAATAACGTTATACATTATAATAATATTCTTGATTCAGAGTTGACAAAATTAAAAAGCAAGTATAAATCTTTATTAACTGTATTTGATAAAGATACTGAAAGTATTATTGAAAGATACAATGTCAATATTGAAAAAAATACATTAATACTTGAACAAAGAAATAATGATTATAACGATGCATTAGCTAAGCTAAAGGATGATAAGCGAAACGAAACTAAGCTTTTAAATGATACAATAAGAGAATTAGTTAATAAAAAGAATAAAAAAATAGATGATGCCAGAATTAATTATTCAACTGCTCAAAATAATTCTACAATTGAAAAAGAGAATAAAAAGCAAGATTATCAGGCTGAAAGTCAAAGAATATCAAGAGATTTTATCTTGAATACAAACGAATTAGATGAAATTAACGCAAAAGCAAAAAGTGAATTGGATGAAAATATAAATAATTCCATGGAATTACAACTAGAATACGCATACAATCTCCATTTACAGCAGGAGGCTGAAATTTCTAAAGTAATAAAATCAACTGATTCTAGCACTTCAAAAAAAATGTCGATAAGGAATATTAACAGAACGTACTATAAGCTTTTACAGCAAGATAAAGCAAAAACTAATGATACAATTGATCAATTATCTAATAATTATTCAACTGAATACGAGAAAAACATTTATTCAAAAAAGCTTCTTGACTTAGATCGTTCTTCTGCTATTAAAAGGTTAACTGAAAAGGAAATAAAAGATAATAAATACTATCAGGAAATCAACAATCTATATGAAAATGATATGAATTATTCTATCCAACTTGCAAATCATATTTTTACAACTGAAGCTAATAACATTAGACTTGATAGTTCAATAACTAATTTAGAAATTGAAAAAGAATTAGATGAGCTTGAAGCAGACCATCAAAAGAAAATTGAATCAATTATTAATAGCAATAAAAAAAATAAACTGGAAATTGATGTTGCTTTAGAAATAAACAAATTAATTCACAAATTTGAGGAAGAAAAATATCAAAGAAAAATCAATTACCATACTGTTTCAAATTTATTAGAAATTGAAAAGTGCAAGGTACTTGATACATATAATAAAAAACAATATGAATTAAATGTCTTAAATAATAAACTAATATTTGATTATAGTATAAATAAAGTAAAGATTAGCAATGAAAGATTTGAGAATGAAAACAAAAAGAAAATTGAAATAAAGAATAAAGTATTAGACAATAATATTTGTTTTGCTGGCTATAATATAATGAACAAAAGTATTGATGAAAAATATGAATATAAGCTAGTTGAGACTGAAAATAAATATCAAAATAATATATCTCTACATAATGTCTTACATAATAGATATCAAATTGAGCTTAAAAATATAAACTATTATTTTTCAATTCTAACTATTCTAATCAAAAATGTTGAAAAATACACTAATGAATTATTTAGTATTGTAGTAAAAATTATATCAGATGGAGAAACTTTCAATTTATTAAAAAGCTTTGTTGTTTCATATAACAAGCTTTGTAATAATTTTTATGTAAAAATTTTAAATGAATTTAAAAATAATCTAGGCATACTAATAGATAATCGTTTAGATTTTGAAGGTGAATTTAAATTCAATAATGATTTTTCTATTTTAAGAGAAAACTATTCTAGTGGATTAAGCATCCTAAATAATGAAAAGAATGAATTAGTAAGTAAAAAGGAAGACAATTTGAATAGAGTTGAAGAACTTAAAACTCTAATTTTCAGATTAGAATCATCTATAACTTATAAAAAAATTAAAACTGATAAGACAAAATATAATGAAATAAAACAAAATATTAAAAATAATTATAAAGAAATTAGCTTATTAAATAGTGAAATCATTGAATTGGATAAAAATATTAAATATATTGATTTTAAACTTGCTCAATTTGAAAACAAAAGCAAAAAGGAATTTAATAATTTGAAAGACCTTCAATTTAATAATGCATTACCTTATCATAAGCTAAAAGAAAATATTAATTTCATTATTGACGCAATTATATATAATATTTCTACAAATATTACCAATAATTATAATGAAATAACTAGTGATTTATTCTTAAAATATTTAGAAAATGTATTATCCTCACTTGCAAGTAATAATGATGATATTATCAAAAGGATTTATTATATCATAAAAAAATTTACTAATGATGTATCAGAAAATACTCACACTGATCTTTCTAATATAGAAATCGAAAGCTACAATAGTAAAAATGAAATACATAAATTATATAAAAATGATAAGGAACGCTTCAATAATAAAGTAATTAAGGAGACAAGAACCAAAACAAATGAGCTTATAAGGATTAAAGAAGAGTACTTGCAGTTAGTAAAATATTATAATAAGTTGACAAAGGATAATGAATCAAATTATCAGAATAATATTAATGAGCTATTATTGAACAAAAAAGAAAGTACTAATCAATTTTATATTGAGCTTTATGCTATCTGTGATAATGCTAAAGATATTGAAAAAGATTTTCATGATTTTTTGAAAAATATGAACAAAAAATTTGAAGAAGAAAAAAGCACTATAATTCAAGAAGCTACTCAAAAGAAAAAAGAATATGATAAAAATCTTGCTGAATACATTAAAACAAGAAATGATTTGATTCATCACTTACCTATTGCAGTTAAGCTTCAAACAAAATCATTAATTGAAGAAACTAAGAATAAAAATAAAGATATTGATATTAATTTAGCTGATTTAAAAATAAAATATGCTTCTAAAAGAAAAAATATAAAAAAGAATATAACCATAATTGAAGCTGCTTATCAATCTAACATTGATAAAATTAATCTTGAACATAAAATTCTAATTAATAAAGAAAGAAAAAATCATTTAGTTCAACTTCATAAAATAAAATACCAACCATAATATGGTTGGTATTATTATTTTTTAAGCCAATCAGGTAGCTTTGTAGAGGAAGTTGGAATTTCTTCAGTTTCAGTAATATCTTTACCTTTTTTGCGTTCCTCTATTTTCCTTCTTCTTTCTTCTTCCTTTTGAAGACGCTTCTGTTCTTTTTTATTCATGCCATAATTAAATATGGAATTAATTCTTTCATTTGAATCTGACGTTGTATAGCTGTTGACCAAATCACTTTCTTCTTCAATATCAATTTTATTTAATCCTTCGTATGTAATATTTTCATCTGACATGTTTCTATATATAGTCTCAGCCAACTCCTCATATCCACTGCTTTGAGCTTTAAGCTCATATCCTGTTGCGACAACAGTAATAACTAATTCATCCTTTAAATCCTTATTTATAGCTGTACCATAAATAATATTTAAATCCTTGCCACAGTTATTTCGAATTTCAGCTATTGCAGCATCAACCTCTCTTAATGCCAAATCCTGTGATGCAGTTATATTTATTATAGCATCAGTAGCACCATCAATTGTAACCTCTAATAAAGACGAATGTATAGCATGTCTTGCAGCCTCAATAGCTCTGTTTTCACCTGAAGCAACACCTATACCTAATAGTGCTGTACCTTTATTTGCCATTACAGCCTTTACATCTGCAAAATCGACATTAATCAATCCAGGAATAGCGATGATTTCTGCAATGCCTTGAACACCCTTTCGAAGTACATTATCTGCCTCTCTAAAAGCAGCTAATACTGATGTATGAACATCAACCATTTGTAATAATCTTTGATTAGGTATAACAATTAATGTATCCACGTATTGTCTTAATTCTTCTAAACCTGCAACTGCATTATTCATTCTCGCAGGCCCTTCAAATTGAAAAGGCTTTGTACATATTCCGACAGTCAAGCATCCATGTTCACGCGCAATTCTCGCTATAACAGGTGCAGCACCAGTACCGGTACCTCCACCCATACCACAAGTAATAAATACCATTTGTGCATCGCCAATCATTTCATGTATGTCATCCTCACCTTCAAGTGCTGCAGCTCTTCCAACTTCTGGATTAGCACCTGCACCTTGACCATGAGTTTTAGTTTTTCCAATTAATAGTTTATTTTTAGCCTTAGACACTTTTAGATCCTGAGCATCTGTGTTAACAGCATAAAATTCAACACCACGAACTTCATTTTCTATCATATGATCAATTGCATTTTTTCCTGCTCCACCAACACCAATAACTTTAATCTTAGTTTTAGTTGCATCTAAAGCATCTAGTTCATCAAATATCATTTTTTCCTCTCCCTTCTCTTACTTATTAATAATTGTTTCTGTACCTTTTATTTTACATTAAACAGCTTATTTTTTCAATAAATTCAAGGAAGATTTTAAAATTAAATTATAGTTATTTCTTTAACCATTTTTATTCCAAACTCTAAATTAGCTCTAGTTTCAATTAATTCAATTATACTTAATATATCACTACTTGTTGCGTCATTTATATTAATTATAAAGTTAGTATGCTTACTGCTTACTGCAGCACCTCCTATTTGAAATCCTCTTAATCCAAGTGCGTCTATTATCTTCCAGCTTGGAATCAAGGGATTATTCTTAAATATTGAACCCATGCTTTTACATTGTAATGGCTGACTTTCTTGTCTCCTTTTTAACCGATTTTCTAATATTTGCTTTGTCTTGATTTTTTTGACTTTAATTCTTGCTCCTATAATAATTCCTTCAATATAATGAAATATGCTTCGTCTATAAGCAAAAATGCAATTTAAAGAACTTATTGTATTTATTTCACCAGCTGTATTAATATAGTCAACACTTATTAAATAATCTCCAATTGACTCTCCATAGGAACCACTATTATTATAAATTGCACCCCCTAATAATCCAGGAATACCGCCTAAAAATGATAAATCTCCTAACTCCTTCGCTGCTAAATCTATTGCCAACTTCATAGTAGGATAAAAAGCACTAACCCATATCTCATTTTCATAATACTTAATATCTTGAGGAAGCTTTTTAGTTTGAATTACAATACCATCAAAAAAACGATCTGACGCTAATATATTACTTCCATTTCCAATAATAAAATACTTTAAATTATTATCCATTATATATTTATAAGCAATTTGCAATTCATTAATTCCCTTTGGTGTAAATAAAATATTAATTTTTCCACCAGTTGATATGGTTGTAAGCTCTTTAAAGCTTCTATTTTTTTCAATTTCACCTAAACTATTGGAAATAACAAAATCCTCAAATTTCATTTAATATTTTCACAATCCTTTCATTTGTATCTTTAATAACATATCTTTTTTGTCTATATATCATATCTATTTTGCAATTAGAATCATGTAATAATTGTTCCACAATAATTATTAATTTATCAAAATTATCATTTTCCCTAAACATTTTACAAACACCTATATCACTAAAATATTGAGCATTTAATACCTGATGATTCATTACAGTATTTTCGCTTGGAATTACAATCAATGGAACACTTAAATACATTACTTCATAGGTAGTCATCGCACCACTCCTTGAAATAACACATTTTGATGATTTTATTAGACTATAAATATCATTAGAAAAATCAATAACACGCAAGTTTTTATTTTCATTAATACTATCCTTATATTTTCCAGCAATAAGTAATACTTTATATTTTTCAGATAGCTTTAATGCTATATCACATAATGGCTTTGACCCTAGCGAACCACCAATAACTAGAATATCATTATTCTTATGAAGCTCTTTATTTTCTTTTTTTACTGGTAAACCGACATAGCGGTACTTTTTTTTCATCTTCTTTAAGGGATGTGCTAATAGAATATATTTTGAAAACGGCTCAAAAAATTTAATTGTTTTACCAATAATAACATTTTCTTCATATAACACAATAGGTATGCGATGAAATATCCCATATAATAGCATCGGTATACTCACATAACCACCTGTTGAAACTATCATTTTTATCTTTTTTTTCTTATATATTTTACTTATATTATGATAATTATTTAGAATATTAATAATTTTATTACCTTTATTATTAAGACCAATAAACTTTACCGCATTTTCATTACATAATTTTTCTTCTAAGTTATTTTTATAACCAACATATTCCGAAGCCTCCCGTTGCACTTGAATAATATTCAATAAGGGAATAATATGTCCACCCGTTTTACCACCAGTATATACTATCAAGCTATCACCTAAACAATTATATGTCTATTATAAAAAAAAGATACTTGCATCCAAGTATCCAAATAAATTTAATTCCCAATCGCAAAGGTTAATTCAGCAGTACATACAATTTGTCCATCAACTGTCGCCTTAGCGAAGCCTCTACCAATTCCATGTCTAATTTTATCTTCAGTCAACTCAAGTGTTATTACATCACCAGGGACAACCTGTCTTTTCCATTTAACATTATCAGCACCAGCAAAAAATGCAATTTTTCCTTTGTACTCTGGCATTGATAAAACCATTACAGCTCCAACTTGGGCCAATGCTTCTAAAACTAAAACACCTGGCATTACAGCTTTTGATGGAAAATGGCCTTGAAAAAAAGGTTCATTGGCAGAAACACATTTCTTACCTAATATATGCTTTTTACCATCTATTTCATCTATTACCTCAATACTATCAACTAATAAAAATGGGTAACGATGAGGAATAATATCTTTTATTTGCTCATGATTTAATAACATTATTATCACCAAAGAGGATATTACTCCTCTTCCTTTTCTTCCATTGCTTCTATTTCTTCTTCTGTAGCGTCTCTCAATGTAACCTTGACTAAAGTAATCGCTCTATTTTTTACTTCATATATTGATAATGTCACAATTTTATTGAAATCTTCATACTCATCAGATTCTTCATTTTGCTTAGTATATCGAGCTAAATAATCAATTTTATATCCTTCTACTGGTAAGCTTTCACATTTAGCAAATAACCACCCAGATAATTTACTAGGAATATCTTCAGGCACATCACCAATATTTAAAGCTTCAAATAAATCCTCAACATACATATCAGCATCTACGATATAGCTTCCATCATCCTGCTTTTCAAATTTATTATCATTGCCACTTTGAATATCATGCTCATCATATATTTCTCCAACAAGCTCTTCAAGCGCATCCTCCATTGTAACAAGACCTAAAACATCTCCCCATTCACCACTTACGATAGCAATATGAGTCTTAGTAGATTGTAAATCCTCAATTAATGCATCTATTTTCATTGCAGATGAGACAAATTTTACAGGTCTTAATAGCCTTTTCCAGCTCATTTTAGGATTTTTAACTAAAGCAGGAAAAAAATCTCGCTCATATAAAATACCAACAATATGATCCTTGTCTTTTTTATAAACAGGAATCCTTGAGTAAGGATTATCAATCATAAATGCTTTAACCTCATCAAGTGTAGAATTATAATCTAAAGCTTCCATTTTAATTCTTGGAACCATTATATCTTCAACTGATCTATCACCCAGGTCTAAAACATTGTGAATAACCTCAGCTTCATCTTTTTCTATAACTCCAGTATCTTCCAATTCATCAATAATTACACCCAATTCATCCTTTGTTTTATGGACTTCCTTTTTATTTGATAATAGACGCTGTAATCCAACAAAAAGTAATACGAATGGATATAATACATATGATAAAACATAAATTATAAAGCTAACCTTTAATGCTACTCCTTCAGGATTCATCTTAGCTACCATTTTAGGTACAATCTCTCCAAATATTAGTAAAACTAAAGTAATTGATAAAGTCGATACTAAATCAACCCAATCCTTATTAATTGCAAGTCTTGTGAAGAAAGTAACAGCCATTGTTGATAAGGCAACATTCACTAAATTATTTCCAATTAGTAAGGTAGTTAATGTTCTATCAAAATGCTCATATAAGTAAATTGCTTTCTTAGCACCAGGCTTTTTTTCATCAATTGCAAGCTTAAGCTTTGAATCAGAGCTTGATGAAAATGCAGTCTCACTCATAGAAAAAAATGCAGATAATACTACTAAAACTAGCATAATTATAAAAATTATAAAGTCAAATTCAGCCTTAACACCATTTACTGCTAAAAAATTACACGATTGTATGTCCAATTTTCTACTCTCCTATATATTAAGCTCTACTTGAATATTTTCCAGTCTCAGTGTTTATAACAATTTCTTCTCCTTGCTCAATAAACATTGGAACCTTTACAAGTAAACCAGTTTCAACAATTGCATCCTTTAATGCATTTGTTTTTGTATCTCCTCTAACTGCAGGCTCGCATTGAGTAACAGTTAAAGTAACTTTATCAGGTAAATTTATACCTATTATTTCATCACCATATTTTTCAATAGTAACATTTTCATTTTCTCGTAAGAAATTTCTTTCATATTCAACCATTGCATGTGCTAGTTCAATTTGTTCGTAAGTATTATTATCCATAAATACTAACGCATCACCTGTATCATATAAATATTGCATTTCGACTTTATCAATTACAGCTCTCTCAACCTTTTCAGCTGCATTAAATGTAATATCTATAATACCACCATTTCTAATATCACGTAATTTAGTTCTTACAAATGCTGCACCTTTACCAGGCTTAACATGCATAAATTCTAAAATCTTATATAATTTTCCTTCATATACTATGGTCATTCCATTCTTAAAATCATTACTAGAAACCATATGTCCTCCTATATTAAATAACTAAAAATAATTATAACATATTATTTTAAATCTTTCAAATATTTTATCGCATCAAGGTAGCTACCCTCAAATTTACCACTAAAGCATACATCACATACACTTCTTACATAATTAATTTTTCTAAAATCCTCTCGCTCATCAACCTTTGATAAGTGAACCTCAATTTTAGGACCACAAAACATTTCTAAAGCATCATGAATTGCTACAGAGGTATGAGTGTAGGCTGCTGGATTAATAATAATAGCATCATTATCAAATATAGCCTTTTGAATAGCTGTAACAATATCACCTTCATTATTGCTTTGAAAAAAACTTAATGAAAGCTTGTCTCCTGCATCTAAAATCATTTTATTATTTATTTCTTCTAAAGTTAAGCTTCCATAATGCTCTTTGGGTCTTCTACCTAACATATTTAAATTAGGACCATTAATAACTAATACCTTCATAAATTAACCAATATATTGTTTATTGCTTCTTCAAGATTTGTATTATCTACAATTAAATCAGCAAAATAATCATATAATTCCTTTCTTTCTTCATAAAGCTCATTAACACTTTTAGTTTTTAACAATGGACGAATAATTGGAGATTGATTTAATCTATTTTGCAAATCATCTAAATCAACCTTTAAATAGATACATTTTCCAGCCATAATTTCCTTGTGATCTTTATTTTTAATCACTCCACCACCTGTTGCGATAACAATATTATCCATATTTAAAAATTCTTTTAATGTATTTGTTTCTAAACATCTAAAAAAGTCTTCACCATATGCTTCAAATAATTCATCAATGAACATTCCTGCCTGTCTTTCAATGTAGTTGTCCATATCTATGAATTCATAATTAAGCTTACTTGCAAGCCTTTTTCCTAATGTAGATTTACCACATCCAGGCATTCCTATTAAATATATTCTCATAAATTCATCCACCTATCTATATCACTAATTATGATATTAAATAATTCATCTTCTTTTTTTGTATCAATATCATAAAAGTTACAATCCATTTGATTCTTAAACCATGTCTCCTGCCTTTTTGCGAGATGTCTAGTGTTCTTTTTTATTTCCTCTTTTGCCGCCTCAATACTTATTAAACCATTAAAATAAGGGATTAATTCTTGATATCCAATCGCATGAGGATAAATTCCCTCATCATAAAGCTCTTTAACCTCTTGTTCTAACCCTTGTTCAAACATCAATTCAACTCTTTGATTAATTCGGTCATAAAGCTTTTCCCTTGCCATTGATAAATAGATAATAAAATAATCATATACTTTTTCATTTTTCTTATCATATGAATGAATAGATTTGTTAGTTTGTTCTAGTACCTCTAAAGCTCTTAATACACGTTTCCTATTATTTGGATGAAGCTTTTCTTGATTAATACTACTATCTTTACTTAATAATAAATCATATAATTCCCCATTAGAATATCCTTCATATTTTTTATTATAATCAAGATTTCTTCTATCTGCCTCAAACTCATAATTATATAACACGCTTTGTATATAAAGACCTGTACCACCACATATTAAAGATACTTTATCATTATTATCAATAATTTGTCTGGCATCTCTTTGGAAATCAGCAACACTATAGCTTTCATATGGCTCTTTGATGTCAATTAAATAATGCTTAACCTCTTTCATTTCATCATCTGAAGGTTTAGCACTTCCAATATTTAATCTTTTAAAAACTGAAACACTATCTCCACTAACAATTGACAATCCATAATATTTTGCAATCTTAATTGCTAGTTTTGACTTCCCAACAGCTGTTGGTCCAACAACAACGATTACCTTTTTCATTAGTTTTGAATCCTTTCAAACATTTTTTCAATATCAGAAATAGAGAGCTTTATCATTGTTGGTCTACCATGAGGACAGGTGTAAGGATTATTACATTTTTCTAGTTCATTTATTAAATAATCAATTTCGTTCCTTGAAATTTGATGATTGGCTTTTATAGATGCTTTACAGCTTATTTGCTTAGCGATTGAATCCCTAAAATAAATTATATCTATCTTATGATTAACAATCATCATATCGATAATATTATGTATAATATCTTCAGCATTATCAATATGGGCCCATAAAGGAACACTCCTTAATGCATAATCATTTTCTCCTACTAATTCCAAATTAAAACCACATTTTGAAAATTCATCTAAATTCTCTTCTATATAAATTGCTTCTGATTTAGTAAATGATAGTATTATTGGCACTAACAAATCAGATACTGGCTGATTAGGGTTCCCTAAAATATTATAGTACTTTTCATAATTAATTCTTTCAGCTGCTGCATGCTGATCTACCATTATCATACCTTCATCATTTTGAAATAAAAGGTAAGTTCCAAAAATACATCCAACATACTCCATATAAGGTATCTTAGATTTTGAAAATGTTACTGCAGTACCATCTTTTATTATCTCCATTGTACTTCTAGAATCATCATTATTAACCATATCTTCAACATCATGCTTTTTATCTAAAAAATTAGATGAATATAACGTATCATCTTCCCTTAGCTCAAACTCAAATTTATTATTAAAAATTGTTTCCTTTTGATATGCAATTGGTTTATTATTAACAACCTCACGATTTGGAATATGATTGATATTCTGAAGCATTTTTTTTATTTCTTCTGTTAACTTCTTAGCCATTTCTTCTTCATTAGATAGTTTTATTTCTGTTTTAGTTGGATGAACATTTACATCAATTAATAATGGATCAATGTCAAAATAGATTATACCAATTGGATATTTTCCAATTGGTAAATATGTACTAAATCCTTCTATAACAGCATTAGTCATCAAATAACTTTTTACATACCTTCCATTACATATCATCGTGATTTCAAGCTTATTAGAACGATAAATACTAGGCTTGACAAAAACTAAATGAACTTTATAACCATCTATAACATATGATGCTTCAATAATATTTTTAGCAGCCTCTAATCCATATAATTCTCCAATTAAATTACAATAATTATTAGAACCACTTGTATTAAAAACCAGCTTTTCATCACTGTAAACCTTAAATCTTTTTTCTGGATGTGCCATTGCTATCCTATCAACATAAAACATAATACTAGCAAGCTCACTTTTTGCAGCCTTCATATATTTTAATCTAGCAGGAGTGTTGAAAAATAGTCCCTTAACAACAACGCTTGTTCCCTTATTTGATTGAGAGATACCTGCCTCTTGTATAACTCCAGCCTTATATCTACATTTATATCCATCTTTACCATCCTTAGATGATGTAATTGTCATATCTGATACTGCTGCAATAGAGGCAATCGCTTCTCCTCTAAAGCCTAATGTAGAGATTCTATATAAATCATATTCATTTTTAATTTTAGACGTAGCATGTGGTAAAAATGCCATTTCAACATCTTCAGAATCCATTCCATCGCCATTATCAATAACAATGATTTCCTCTAATCCTCCATTTTTTAAGTAAATTGTTATTTCAGAACAATTAGCATCAATAGAGTTTTCAACCAACTCCTTAACGACACTACTAGGTCTTTCAACAACTTCACCAGCAGCAATTAAATTAGCAAGTTGAGGAGACATTTTTAAAATATTACCCATTATTTCATCTCCTTAAATTCATACAATAATTTCAATGCTTCTAAAGGAGAAAGCTTGTTAATATCAATTTGATCAAGTCGAATTTTTATTAAATTGCCTATATTTTCCTGTTTAACTTCTTCTTTGTTATCATAATCTTCAAAGTTAAATAAATCTAAAGTAACACCCTTAGTTGAATTAGAATTTTCTTCTAATGCTTCTAATATCTTTTTACTTCTTTCAATTAATGATTTAGGCAAACCAGCTAAAGAAGCAACATTAATACCATAACTTTTATCAGTAGGACCATCAATAACCTTATGTAAAAAGGCAACCCCATTATTAGTCTCTTTAGCTTCAACATGGACATTTTTTAATCTTTTCAATTTGTCTTCTAAAACTGTAAGCTCATGATAATGAGTAGAGAATAATGTAATACAGCCTACCCTTTCATGTAAATACTCTAAGATTGCTTGAGCTAAAGCCATACCATCAAACGTTGCAGTACCTCTACCTATTTCATCAAAAAGAACTAAACTATTCTTTGTAGCATTTGAAATTGCATAATTAGCTTCAACCATCTCAACCATAAACGTAGATTGTCCTGAAACTAAATCATCTGATGCACCTATCCTTGTAAAAATTGAATCAAAAATCATTAAATCTGCTACCTTAGCAGGTACAAATGATCCAATTTGAGCAAGAATTACAATACAAGCAAGCATTCGCATATATGTTGATTTTCCACTCATATTAGGTCCAGTTATCAACATCATATTATATTTATTAATTATTACATCGTTAACAATATAATCTGATTGTAATATTGTTTCTAAAACAGGATGACGACCATCAACTATATTAATACTGCGATTATCATTAAAAATTGGTCTTACATAATTATATTTTATTGCAATATCTGATAAAGAAATAAAACAATCTATTTCTGAAATAATGTCTGCAAGTACTTGAAGTGTTTGAATATATTTTTCAGCATATTCTCTTAATTGGCAAAAAATTTCATATTCAAGCGATTCAATTTTTTCCTTAGCATTTAATACTAATTGCTCATATTTTTTTAATTCAGGAGAAATAAATCTCTCGCTGTTAGCAAGGGTAGCTCTTCTTTCATATTTAATATCTTCTGGTAAATCCTTAATAGCACCCTTAGATATTTCAATAAAATAACCAGTAACTCGATTATATCCAACCTTTAACGTTTTTATACCAGTTAGATTTCTTTGATCGGTCTCATAATTAATTATCCAATTCTTACCATTTGTTGAAATACTTCTTACTTCATCTAAGTCATCATTAAAGCCTTCAGAAATCATTCCACCCTCCTTAATTGATAATGGGGGATTATCTACTAAAGCTCTAGATAAGACATCATATAATTCATAATGAGGATTTATTCTATTTGCGAGACTTATTGATGACTCAGTATTCAATTCAATTAATTTACTCGCAACAATTGGAATATCCTTTAGAGACCTTCTTAACCAAACTAAATCCTTGGCATTGGCCCCACCAGAAGAAATTCTACTGATTATTCTTTCCAAATCATAAACATTTTTAAATATATTCTTTATCTCTTCTTTTACAATATAATTATTATTAAAAGCTTCTACAAAATCTAACCGATAATTTATTTCTTCTTTATCGATTAATGGCTTATCTATCCACTTATGCAAAAGTCTTGAACCCATGGCAGTATTACATTTATCAATATGCCATAATAAAGAACCATTCTTATTGTTCAATCTTAAGGTTTCACATAATTCAAGATTCTTTTTTGTAAAAGCATCTAAATGCAAATAACTTTTAGAAGTATAAGAAATAAACTTTTTAAAATAATTTGGTTCTTTTTTCTGAGTTTCAATGAAATATTGAATAAGCATACCAACAGCACAATGATATGCAGGATCAATATCAGATACTATTGAAACTAAATTATTTGGTATTTCATAATTATTTTCATATGATACTACAATTTGATTTTGTTTAACAAATTCAAAAAAACTTTTATTGTTAAAGCTTTCTAAAATAATTATTTCTTTAATATGTAAGGATAAAATCTCATTTTCCAACAATTCAATATTTTTAAATGTTGCGACATATCCTTCACCAGTAGTTATATCACTATAACATAATACATATTCTCTTTTTACATATATTATAGAAGCTATGTAATTATTTTCCTTTTCTTTTATACCTGATTCAATTGTACCAGGAGTAACAATTTTTATAACTCCTCTTTTTACAATACCAACTGCAGTTTTTGGATCTTCTATTTGTTCAACAATGGCCACCTTATATCCTCTTGATACAAGCTTTTCAATATATTGATCTGCAGCATGAAATGGAACACCACACATAGGTACCCTTTCAGGAGCTCCTGCATCCTTACCAGTTAAAGCTAATTCTAACTCTCTTGACGCAATATGAGCATCTTCAAAAAACATTTCATAAAAATCACCTAGTCTAAAAAAGACTATAAAATCAGTATAGTCTTTTTTTATATCAAGGTATTGTTCCATCATAGGAGTATATTTTATCACTTTACTCATTTTTTCACCTACAATTACCTAAAGCCTATTTCAATAAAGCCCAAGCACAAAATACTATAATAGCTAAAGCTATACTACAACCAATAATTAAGAAAATTAAACCTATATTTCCTTTTTTCAACTTAAGAATTGATTCTGAACCATATAATTCATTTTTTTGTAAACTATCAAAAACAAATAAGTTATTTTCTTCCTCAACCATTTCAGTTGTTTCAACTTCCTCAACCATTTCAGTTGTTTCAACTTCTTCAACTATTTCAGTTGTTTCAACTTCTTCAACTATTTCAGTTGTTTCAACTTCCTCAACCATTTCAGTTGTTTCAACTTCCTCAACCATTTCAGTTGTTTCAACTTCTTCAACTATTTCAGTTGTTTCAACTTCTTCAACTATTTCAGTTGTTTCAACTTCTTCAACTATTTCAATTGGTTCTACTTCTTCTTCAACTATTTCAATTGGTTCTACTTCCTCAACCATTTCAGTTGTTTCAACTTCTTCAACTATTTCAATTGGTTCTACTTCTTCTTCAACTATTTCAATTGGTTCTACTTCTTCTTCAATTATTTCATTCAATTCAATGTCTTCTTCATTTAAAGGCATGGTTGAATCAATTAATGATTGATTATAATTTTCTATATCTTTTTCCTCATTTTTATAATGAATTACTTTTTTAGGCTCAAGATCTGTGAAATTATTAATTAATGCAAAATCTATACTAAAATCTAATGGTAAATAATCATTAGGTATTTCTATTCTCTTTAAACTTGTTTGCTCAATATGACACTTACTTAAATAGTAAAAAAGATATGTAATAAGCTCTTGTTTTCCCATCGATGGTTGCATAGGAATACCAACTCTTCTGGCATAAGTTGTAAGCTGAGCAATAGTCATTTTCCTTAATTCATCTGCAATTTCATCATTGTACATTTTATTTTCAATCATATAATCTAATATAAATTCCAAAAAATCTTCCTTACGAAGCTTTGCAGGTAAGTCAATACCATATTTGCCTGCTAAATCAAAAATTTCTTGATTAGAAGATGATTTCTCAAGATATATTTTCAAATCATCGATAATTTGACCATCAAAAGTATTCTCTTGTTCTAAGGCTGCCCCAGAAATATAGTTGTAATATTGATCAAATGATTCCATATTTCCTTTTTTTACATTTTTTAAATAAACAATCTCAGTATCATCTAAATCCATACCAACATAATTTATTAGTAAAAGCTTAAAAAAATTATATCTATATGCAAAAAAAGACTCTTCGTCATTACATATTTTTTTAAATAGATTATATAATTGTTGCTCAGTAAAATACTTATAATATTGTAATCTAAGAAAATAATCTTTAGATAATGAATTTGAATTTAAGAATTTTATTCTATGATTTAAAACTGACATCAAAGCTAAGCAATTAACTCTTCTAGGTAATTGTGTTCCTCGATTAGATAAAAAATGATATACCTGCTCACCACTTAATTGCGTTAATATTTTTATTATCGAATCTAATTTATACTTTTTATCATTTATAACTACTTTATTGTTTTCAACATCAATATCCATGTTTACACTTATATAATTAATTGTACTTAATTATACTTTCTCCTTTTGAAAGCAAATAATACTGTTGGTACAAAACAGTTAATTCATATATTATATATAATATAATATAACTCTTAAAAAAACAAGTTTTTAAACAATATTAGTTTTTAATTTTCAACTCTAACGATAAGTATTTATTGATATTTTTTCATTATAAATAATAAAATTTATATTACCACGATCTTTCGTTTGATAAACTATACTTTTATTTGAAAGTCTTTCTAATATCAGTTCATTTGGCAAATTATACTTATTATTTTTACCAACTGAAATAATAGAATATTCTGGTCTACAATAATCTAAAAACACTTCTGATGTAGAAGAATTTGAACCATGATGTGCAACCTTTAATACATCACATTTCAATGTATTATTATATTTCATAATTATATCTTTTTCTTCTTCAACTGTCATATCACCAGTAAACAAAAATACATATTTTCCTATTTTTATTTTTAATACAACAGATATTGAGTTTATATTATCATAGTAATTAATTGGTCCTAACACATTTATTTCAACACTATTTATAAAAATTGAATTGCTATCTGATACTGGATAAGAATTTTTACAATCATTTAATAGTTCTTTTATTTTATAATCATATTTGGAGTATACAATTGTCTTAACATCAAAATTATTTAATATTTTACTATAATCTCCAATATGATCATCATCAGAATGACTCAGCACTAAACAATCTATTGTATTTATTCCTAATGTTTTTAAATAATCATATGAATTATATGCATCAATGACAATTACTCCTTTATTATGTCCTAGTTCTATTACAGCAGAATCTCCTTGTCCACAATCCAAAAATGTAACTTTATCATATAGAATAACACTTTTAAGTGAAAATAAGCAAACAAAAAACAATGCTAAAAATGTAATAGGGAGTATAATTCTGTTCTTTTTAGCTAATCTCACTAATAAAAATATATATAAAACATAGTATATTGTTGTATAAATATAATTTAAACTTACAATTTTAATTGGTGTAATAACATTAGCAAGATTAAATAGATAATTATTTAAAAAAATAAAGGTATTTTTTAAAATTATATCTAAAAATGGAAATACTGCTAAAAAATATGATAATGGTAAAATTAAATATATAATTATATTTGAAAGAATTGGAGCAAATATAAATGATAATATATTAATCTCATTATTCATGTTTATTAGTATTGGTATAATGGCAAAATTAATTAAGAAATATAATTTATAAATGTAAATAAGCTTATTTCTGGTCCCAATAAATTCATCTGAAAATATTATTATAAAGCTAGCTAAAAAGCTTAATATAAAGCTTAATGAAAATAAATAATAAGGATTAATTAATAGAATTAGAATTCCAGAAATAGAAAGTATATCTAGCTTTGTATACCTTATTGTTCCTATTTTATTTAAAGAAGTAATGACTAAAAATAAGAGTGATCGCAAGCAGGAAATTGGACTGCCAATTAAAATAACATAGATTGTAATTAATACTATTGTTATTTTGTCATTATAATATTTAAATATTTTTAACAGCAAAAATGATAAAACCTTATATAACAATAAAATATGAAATCCACTTATAGCTAGAATATGTGAAATACCTAATGAGCTATATGAATCTTTAATATCTTTAGAAAAAATATTTTCAGCAAAAACAATTGTGCTTATGTATTGGTAGGAATCTGACGATACTTTTTGCTTTAAATAACTTAAATAATTATATTTTAATATTTTAAGTGAAAAACTTTTTCTAACAAATTCCTTATTCTTGATTGTTCCTCTTTGAATAATACCTTCTTGCCTTAAATATTTTCGATTATCAAAATCAAAATTATAGGATTTTTCTTGATCATCATATATAGTAATATCTCCTACAACAATATCTCCAGGCTTATTATTATGATTCTTGTCATATATTAAAATATTACATCTATCAACTGATAAAATATAAGAATCTTCATTAATAATATCAATTATTTTACCTTGATTATGGTTGAAGAAAATTGATTCTTTATAGCTAATTATAGTTATTTTTAATAGTATTAGAAAAATAAAAGCTAATATAGGAATTATCAACTTTGTTTTTTTTACAATAAAAATAAAATAAATGAAAAGTATAAAGTACATAATCCAATACTCTGACGACAAAATAAATAAAATGATACCAAAAAATAGAAAATGAAAACTATTATAAAATGGCTTTTTCTTTAATTGCATTAATAATTGCATCGGATACCCCCAATATTGCCTTCAATTCTTCGAAGCTCTCTATTTCCTTTTTTAAACGATAATCAATTATTTTTTTCGCTCTAGCTTTTCCAATTCCATATAATGACATTAACTCACTTTGACTAGCAGTAGATATTTTTATTTTATCTATTTCATAAACAGGATTATCTTCTTCATAAATATAGCTAGAGTCAATTATAATTATAGTATCCTCAAAATATCTTTTCTTAAAATCATCATCAATAATACTATAAGCTGTTAAATAAGCCTCAATACTAATTATTATCTCCCCATATGAAGAACCAATTGGCATTTGTAAGCTTATATTATTTTGAATTAAATCTTCATTTATACCATCCCCAGGAACCATTAATTCCCCCTTTACTTCTACATTAATCATTGAATCCTCAGTTTCATTTTTTATTTCCACTACATTGCTGCTTTTAGTAAACTGTGGTAAAAAAGCTAAAAAAATAGTTAGGAATATTATTAGAATAATTATTAATATCTCTCTTTTTTTGTACATAAAAAAACCTCCTATCTAATATTAGACAAGAGGGTTTATTTTAATAAATAATTTCCTTGATTATTTCTTCATCAATGGTGATTAGTGATATTTTGTTTTCATTCCATACAGCATAGCCTTTTTTACTACCATTTTTAGGTAATGTGATACTTCCTGGATTAAGATAAATAATTTGATTTTCTTTTTTTAGTACCGGGATATGGGTATGCCCTGACAAAACAATATTGACATTTCCAGTATATTGATCCAAATGGTGTCCATGTTCTAAATGTGCATTTAATCCATTAATTTTAGCATCATAAAAATCGATTATTTTAAAATTTAAAACCATTTGATCAACTTCAGCATCACAATTTCCTTTTACACAAATTATTTTATCAGAAATATCATTTAATAAAGCAATCACTTGTTTAGGCCCATAATACTCCGGTAAGTCATTTCTTGGTCCATGATATAATACATCACCTAAACATAAAATATAATCATATTTTTCTTCCTTAAATTTATGATAAATAAATTCTGCTGATTTATAATCACCATGAATATCAGATACAATTAAATATTTCATTTACTTGTAACCTCCAACAAAAGATTTAAGCATTCATATATGTTTTTAAACTGTTCGTCAGATAAAGATTCAAACATAGGCCATGTATAGTCACAAACATCCATTGCGATATCATCTGTAATTTTAATTGCTTTTTCTGTTAAATGAATATAAGTAATTCTAGCATCTTCTGAACTTTGAATTTTGTACAAATATCCTTTTTCTACTAATCTATTAATCAAAGGAGAAATTGTGTTTGTTGATTTATTTAATCTTTTACATATATCAGTAACCTTTGTTTCTTTAGGATGATGATAAATATCTAAAATGATAATAGATTGAATTGAGGATAGTCCATATGGAGAACATAAGTCATCTCTCACATTATTAAAATAATTTGATAAGTCTTTTATCATATCTATAACTTCTCTTCTTGCCTTTAAATCATTTTTAGTCATTGCAATCATCTCCTTAAAAATATTATACATAAAATATTAAAAAAAATAAATAAACAATTGAAATAAAGTCTCTTGTATTTAAACAAGAGACCTTAATTTATATTTTTTTACTTATTAGGATATTCTTTATTAGCTAAATCAACATAATGATTATAACGCTTTTGAGCATCCTTTAAGTTCCATTCTAATAATTCTTGTGCTTTTTCAGGATTAATCTTAGTTAATTGAGCATAACGACCCTCATTCATTAAGAAATCATTATACTTAGTCCAATCTGGCTCTTTAGAATCCATTTGGAATGGATTCTTTCCTTCTTTAGCTAAATCAGGATTAAATCTAAATGTTGGCCAATATCCACACTCTGTAGCCTTCTTAGCTTCCATTTGAGACATATATAAACCTTTCTTAATATTATGAGCAATACATGGAGCATAACATATTACTAGAGATGGTCCATCATATGCTTCTGCTTCCTTTAAAGCCTTAATAACTTGATTTTGGTTATAACCATGAGAAACAGTTGCAACATAAACATGACCATAAGACATAGCAATAGAAGCTAAATCCTTCTTGAATGTTGGCTTACCAGCAGCAGCAAACTTAGCAATAGCACCTGTACGGCTTGACTTAGAAGCTTGTCCACCAGTATTAGAATAAACCTCTGTATCAACAACTAAGATATTAACATCTTGATTATTAGCTATAACATGGTCTAATCCACCATAACCAATATCATAAGCCCAACCATCACCACCGATGATCCATTGAGAAACCTTAACTAAATAATCCTTTAATGAAAGAATCTCTTTTGCATAAGGAGCATCAATAGCTTCCATAGCAGCTACGATTTGAGGAGCTAATTCTTTAGTTACAGAACCACTTGTTCTATTTTCCATCCACTTAGTACATAATTCTTGAGCTTCAGCTGGCATAGCATCCTTATTAAGAGCCATTACTGTTTGTAATCTATCTCTTAATGTTTCAACAGCCATTCTCATACCAAATCCAAATTCAGCATTATCTTCGAATAATGAGTTAGCCCAAGCTGGTCCACGACCTTCAGCATTAGTAGTATATGGACTTGATGGATAAGAACCTGAATAAATTGATGTACAACCTGTTGCGTTAGCAACTAGCATACGATCACCAAATAATTGTGATACAGCCTTAACATATGGAGTTTCTCCACATCCACCACAAGCACCAGAGAATTCAAATAAAGGTTGAGAGAATTGTACATTCTTAGCATTATTATTACCAGCAATATCACCTTTATATGTAACATTGTCTAAGAAGTATTGGCAAATTACTTCCTCTTTAGCTTCTCTTGAAGCAGCCATTGTATGACTTGTTAAAGCAGGAGCCTTTGTAATTGTACCATCTTCATTTTTCTTTGGCTTACCAGGACATACAGTTAAACAAACACCACAACCAGTACAATCTAATGTAGAAATTGCTAAATGATACTTATAGCCTTTAAAGCCTGTAGCATCAAGGAATTGTGCACCTTCTGGAGCATTTGCAACTTCCTCTTCAGTACATAGGAATGGACGGATACATGCATGTGGACATACAAATGCACATTGATTACATTGGATACAGTTTGCAGAAGTCCAAAGAGGTACATCTGTAGCTACACCACGCTTTTCATATGCTGCAGTACCTTGAGGCATATGACAATCATCACCAAACTTAGCGAATGCAGAAACTGGTAATGAATCACCCTTAATTGCATTGATAACATCAGCGATTTCTCTTACAAATGCAGGACGAGTTAAATCAACAGTCTTTTCTTCATCAGTTAAATTAGCCCATGCTGGATCAACAGCAACCTCAACTAATCTAGTACCACCCATATCAATTGCCTTATGATTTTGATCAACTACATCTTGACCCTTCTTTAAATAAGTCTTTGTAGCAAATTCTTTCATATGTTGTTTTGCTTCTTCATAATCCATAATTTGTTCATTTAATTTGAAGAAAGCAGATTGCATAATTGTATTAACACCTAGGCCTGGACGGAAACCACATTCTCTTGCGGCAGCATTTGCAGCAATAATATAGAATTTAGCATGCTTTTGAGCTAATAATCTCTTATATTTATTAGGTAATCTTTGAGCGATGTGATCCTTATCAACAACAGTATTTAATAAGAATGTACCACCATCACGTAAACCATCAATCATATCAAACTTATCTAGATAAGCATCAAGTGAACATGATACAAAGTGAGGTTGATTAACTAAATATGTAGAACGAATTGGTTTCTTTGAGAAACGTAAATGCAATCTTGTAGAACCACCTGACTTCTTTGAATCGTAAGCTGCATAGCTTTGTGAATAGAATTCAGTATAGTCACCAACGATTTTAGAAATATTCTTACAAGCACCAACTGTACCATCAGAACCTAAACCGAAGAATAATAACTCTGTAGTAGTAGGATCTGCAACATCGATTGATTCAGTTACAGGTAAAGAAGTATGCTTAATATCATCATTAATACCTAATGTAAAGTGATCCTTTAAATTTTGCTTCTTTAACATTGTGTATACAGCATTAACCATATCTGGAGTTGTATCTTTAGAAGATAAACCATAACGACCACCTACAATTTTTGGAGCATTAGCAACACCATTATAAGCTGCTTGAACATCTAAGCATAATGGTTCATATAAAGCACCTTGCTCAATTGTACGATCTAATACTGCAATTTTTCTAACAGTAGAAGGCATAGCCTCTAAGAATTTCTTATGTACAAATGGACGATATAAATGTACCTCTAATACACCAACTTTTTCTCCCTTAGCTACTAAGTAGTCAACAACTTCCTCAGCACATTGGTTTACAGAACCCATAGCAACAATTACTCTTGTAGCCTTTGGATGTCCATAGTATTGATATGGCTTATATGTACGACCTGTAGCCTTACCAATAGCCTTCATGTAATTTTCAACAACTGGATATAATGTTGAATATCTTTGATTTTGAAGCTCTCTTGTTTGGAAATAAACATCGTCATTTTGAGCTGTACCACGAGTCTTAGGATGAGCAGGATTTAAAGCGTTAGCTCTAAATTCAGCAACTGCTTTCTTATCTAATAACTTGTCAAATACACTATAATCGATAGGTTCAACAGTATTAACCTCATGAGATGTTCTAAATCCATCAAAGAAATGTAAGAAAGGAATTCCAGCTTTAATTGCAGATAAGTGTGCAACACCAGCTAAATCCATAACTTCTTGAACTGAATTTGAACATAACATTGCAAAACCAGTTTGACGACATGCCATAACGTCTTGATGATCACCAAAAATTGATAAAGATTGTGCAGCTAAAGTACGAGCTGAAACATGAATTACACCTGGTAAACATTCACCAGCAATCTTATACATATTAGGAATTTTTAGTAATAAACCTTGAGATGCTGTATATGTTGTAGTTAAAGCACCTGCTTGTAATGAACCATGAACTGTACCTGCAGCACCAGCCTCTGATTGCATTTCAACAATTTTTACAGGCATTCCGAATAAATTCTTCTTGCCTTGAGCTGCCCATTCATCAGTATACTCAGCCATTGGAGAAGACGGAGTAATAGGATAAATACCAGCAACTTCTGTGAAGGCATATGATGAATATGCAGCAGCATAGTTACCATCTATTGCCATTCTTTTTATTTCTTTGCTCATTTTTTTTCCTCCTAATGAGATAATCTTTTTTTCATATACATTATAAAACTTTTAATAAAATAATTCAATATCTATAAACTCAAAATACGACATTTAAATATTTATTTTTCCATTTTATTTTCCATAATAAAAAGGATAGCCTTTTGAGCTATCCTAATTTATTTTTATGCATAATGTTTAAGAGTAATATTTGTACAACTTACTGCTTTAGCAGATGATTTAGAACATGTGCATTCAACCTTAACATATCCTGAAACTGGAGTAGATAAATCATATGAATATGTTTGATCTGTATTATTTGAACCATTCTTAAATGAAGTAATTAATGTCCATGTAGTTCCGTCTTCAGAATAGTAGACATTAAATAATGTTGTACCTTTATCCTCTGAACTAATTTTTACTGAAACAGATTGAATATCATTATATTTTGCAGTTGAAATAGCAGTAATTGTATTGCCTGAATATGCTGAACCATTAAAAGCCGTTGACGTATTAGCACCTGTAATTGTCCAACCAGTTGAGAAATCAGAAGAAGTTGTTGTTAATTCACTTGGTAATGAATTAATAACTTCTTCAGCAGCTGTTAATTTAGCTAAATTAGTTACTAAAGTTTTTTCTGTGCTTGATAATGCGTCATAAGCAGATCTAATTTCTTCGACTTTAGCCTTGTCAGCTCTTGTAACTGTTGAAGGTAATGAATCAATTGATAATTCTACATACGCAATCTTGATTTGAGATAATTTTTCTGTATTATTTATTAAAGCTTGTGAAGCAGAATCTAAGCTATTATATCTAGATATAACTTCTGCGCAACCTTCTAAATCATTTAAAGATGTATCATTAATTAATGTATCTAATTCACTTATACTTACTAATCTAGCATATTCTGTTTCTGCTGCAACTAAAGTAGCATAATTTGTAATGCTTGTCTTTTGTTCATCATCTAAAGCATCATATTCATTTCTTGCAAGAGTAATTGCATCACCACTAGATAGTGTAACTGTACCAATAGCTGCAATCTTATCAATGCAAGATTGAACTGCATAGCTTGCAAATGCATTTTCTGCTGCAACTAAAGTAGCATAATTTGAAACATTTACTGAAGCAAATCTAGAAACTAATGTATTATAAGCTGCTCTTGCAGTACTAATACTTGTACCACTACTTGCGCCTACAGTACCTATTGCTGAAATTAAGCTTTCAACCTTGGCAATACCTAAATTCTTTAATTGGCTATAAGCATTTGTTGTCTTTGTAGCATCGACCTCTGCTTTTAAATCAGCACTTAATAAATTATACTTATCCAACGCAACCTTAACTAATGAATAGCATTCATCTGTATATGTTATTGTTGTTGGAATAGCATTTTGTGCAGTTAAGAAATCTGCCTTTAATTGATTATTGAATTCCTCAGAATCATATGCAACAAATGAAATAGAATTACATGTTGAATCTTTTATAATTGCTGGAGATAAAGAACCTGAATCACCAGCTTGAATATTCATTGCTTGTAAAATATATTTACCTGGAGCTAATATAACTTCACCACTACCATTTAACATGCAAACACCAGCTTCATTTAATAATACACCACCAGTATAATCAACTGTAGCAGTAGCATACTTCTTAAGTTCGAATATATAAGGAGTCTTGCTAATCTTGCCTGGTGTAATTGTTGAAGGTAATGTTTCAACTGTAGCATTTACTGTTTTACCAGAAATGTAAGAAATTTCATCCATTGTTACTGTTTCAGAATCAATATATCTATCTTTTGCAACACCAGCTTGAGCTCTAATTACTTTTCTTGCATCAGTTAAATCAGTTTGTAAATAATAATCTCCGTTTGCAATATATGATAAACTAGAATCTGTATCAAATTTACTATAATCAATATTTCTATATGCAAATTTACAGTTATTAGAAACAGTTTGTGACTTATCAGTTACAATTGTACCACCCATTGATTCAATACAGCTTGAGAATGAGTCATTATAACTCTTAATTGCACCACCATCAACTCTTTGTGGATTTTTTGTCATATAGAATAAATTATATTCAGAATAAATATATGCATCTGCTCTAGTATTTTGTGCATAATCAGTTTGAGAATCAAACACGTTATTATACATATGAATATTAGCACGTCTTGCTAATGGTCCTCTTGCCTTACATAAATACCAATAATTATGATGATATGTTAAATTAAATTGTAAGCTTGTATCTGCAGAACCAACTAAATTCGTCTTATGACAGCCTTCAAAATAATTATAGCTACATGTAAAATATTGTCCACGTTTAAAGTCTACAGAACCATCACCTTCACTCTTATCACTTTCAGCAGGTGATGAAATCTTAGGTGAATAGAATTCATTATTATGAATCCAACATCTTTCAACAGAACCTAAAATATCAGCTGTTGCACTAGAAGCATTTTCAACTGTTCCATCTGCTTTAAGTGTACCTTGAGTACCCTCCATACCAATGGCATCTTCTGGCGTATTAATGAATTTTAAATTACGAACTTCAAAGCTCTTACCTAAATCAGGTGCTGATGTTTCACACATAAAATGGAAACCCCATCCATCAACTGTCGCATCAGAACCAATACCTTCAATTGTAACATTCTTTGCTGATTTCATACGAGCCATATGACCATTATCACCAACTGAACCACCATTATCTAATGAGTCATAGATAGTTAAACCATTAATTAGTGGAGTTGATGAAGCTGCAAATGTACCTTTGTCATATAATCCTGTATTAGATACTACTCCAACAAGACGAACTACAAGTGGAACATTATTTTGAGCAAGAAGCTTCAAGATACCTTGGTTACTATTAGCTTTACCACCCTTGTTAGTTAATCCTCCACCAACATCTTGACCGACAGAGTTTAAGATATTACCAACACCTGTAACTGTTACACCACCATATGTTAATGAAACAGTATTTTTATTTTCATCTGTTACATAAAGAACTATTGCATTATCCTTTAAAGTACCATCATCATTATATGCACCTACACCTTCATTGTAATTAAAGTGTGCATAACCTGATCTATCATATGCCATAACTGCAACCTTAGCAATTGTGGCAACATCATCCTTTTCAGCTGATGAAATAATTGGTACAATTTTAACTTGATAATTTCCAGCTTTAAGACCAATTAAATCTGCTCTATATGTAGAAGTTGATGTTTTTCTTAAATAAGCTACCTTATCAGTTAATTTTGTAAATGTAGAATAAGAACCACCCTTAATATATAAAGCATAGTCACTTGCAGAAGATACTGCTTGGAATTCAAAATATGCTGATTCACTTAAACCTGAGAATGCTGTAACTTGTACGTCACCTTGCTTAAATATTGAATTAGTTGAAGTTGATTCATAGTCTGCAATTAATGCTTCAATAGAAGCAATTGCAGTATTATAATGGCTCAACACATCATCCTTTGTTGTTGCTGCATTAATCTTAGTTAAAGTATCTGTCTTAACTTCATTAATACTATTTAATAAATCTGTATCATCATATGTTAATGAGTTAACATAATTATTAAGATTTTCAATTGTAGATGTTTTTAAATCAGCTAAAGTTTCTTTTGCTGCTGAAACTAAGTTATCAATCTTTTGCTTTATAATAACTACAGCGTTATCAATTGCTGCATATTCTGCTGCATTAATTGATGCTGTTCCTAATGTTACTTCATTATCAATTTTTGCTTGATATGTTGTTGCTTCATCAGTATCATTTATTTCATTTTTCTTTGTTGTCGCATAAGTAGTAATTTCTTCTATTGCTGCTGCTCTTTTAGCTGCAGTTTCTTCTGCATCTGTTTTAATTGCATCAATTGCTTCCTTTGCACTTGCTAGTGCACTTGCAACTGCTGCCTTTGTTGTTGCTGCATTTATCACATTTTCTCCATTTGTTAATGCTACTTGATATGCTGCTTCATTAACTGTAAACTGACCAGCCTTGTAAGCTTCTAATTCAGCAACTGCTGTTTCCTTTGCTTTAGCTAGAATAACTTCATCACTTTCAATCGCATCAATTGCTGTTTTAGCTGCTATTACTGCATTTGAAATTGCTTCTGTTGTTATTGCTGCATCAATTGCTGCTTTTCCATCTTCTATAGCTTTTGCTAGTGCTGTAGCATTTTCTGTATATTTACTACTATCTACATATGTATCTAGTTCAGCCTTCTTTTGTTCCTTATATATACTTAATACAATCACATCCATTGCTGCTTTTGCATTATCATATGCTTGATATGCGGAAGCTACAGTTTCTGCTGCATCAATTGCTGCTTGTCCATTTGTTAATGCTGATGATAAATCTGCTGTTGGATAGCTTGCTACATAGTCATCCTTTAATGTAGCTAATCTTGCCTTTAAAATATTCTTTAATTCTGGTAAGCTATAGTTTTCATTTATTACAACTACATTGTCTACCTTCATTCTTCTATTATTATTATCACTTGACACTAGCTTTAAGCCTACTAATTCACTCTTTGATATTGTTACACTTGCAAATTCAATTTCATTTATTGTCATTGTTAATTCTTTTGTATCTAAATTAACCTTATAATAAATCTTATATGTTGTATTTGCTGCTGTAATTGTATTTAGAGGATTTGCTACTGCTCCGTCTAATCGATATTTTAATACTCCAGATTCAATTCTTATTCCAAATACTTCTACAACTTCTGCTCCTTCTTTTCCATATAATTGGAAGAATGTCCAGCTATTTCCTTGGTCAATTAATGTTGTTTCTAAATAGCCTTCTACTATTCCTCCACTTAATCCACCAAAATCTAAAACTAATTGAGTTCCATTTCCTGAATTATCATATAATTCGGCATTCCCAGCTCCTAATATTACTTTATTAGCAGTTGGATCTGCTGTACCTACGCCTAATTTTTCATTTATATATTGATAAATTCCTTTTGTTCCCCATGTTCCACTATATGTTGCTAAAGTATCTGTCGCACCATATGAATTGAAATCATTGTTTAATACTAATGCATCTGCTTTTTCAAGTAACTCATCATATTTTGATTTTTCTCTCCATTTTGCATATAATGTAAATCCAGATGTTACTTGAGCATCAAAATCATATACATTAGTACATGCATTATCTGTATACCATCCATCAAATATATATCCTAACTTTGTTGGATTTGCTGGTTGTGTCAAAGTATCTTGATATTTTACCTTGACTGAATTAATTGTATTTCCACCTAAAGTATTAAATACAATTGTATATTCTTCTTTTTCCCATTTTGCATATAATGTAATTTCAGATGTTACTACATCATTTGTTATATCAAATGAAAGTGTAAATTCTTCATCCAAATACCAACCTGCAAACTTATATCCAGTTTTTGTTAAATTTGGAATTGTTTGTATCTTTTCACCATCTTCTATTTTCTGAGCTTCAATTGTTATTTCACAATTTGTAACAAAATTTACTGTATACTTTTCCTCAACAGGCTCAGGATTTGTTGTTGGCTCACTTGGAACTGTTGGTTCAGGTGTGCTTGTTCCTGGTGTTGTCGGACTTGGTGTTGTCGGACTTGGTGTTGTCGGACTTGGCGTTGTCGGACTTGGTGTTGTCGGACTTGGTGTTGTAGGTTCAGTTTGTGTTGGCTTACTACCTGTATTAGCTGGCTTTTTTGACACACAGCTAGTAAATGTAAATAAAGAGCCTAACATTAAAAAACCTATAATAATATTTCTCTTTTTCAATTTAACTCACTCCTTAATTTATTTTATTTGAAAAGAAAACGTTTTCAAATAATACTATATTAGATTATAACATTTTTAATGATTATATAAAACCCTTTTTTTCAATTAAATACTTTTTTTATGATTATTTCAGAAAAAAAGGATAGCTTTTTGAGCTACCCTAATAAATTTTGACCGATTATTATTAAATAGAATTTTGTCTTTATTCAACAATAATAGCATACAAGTTCATAGAATCACCTTTAGTAATTGTAATTTCACCTACACTTAAATCTGTAACAACTAAAATTCCATTTGCATCAGTTGTGTAGTTTGTTCCATTAATTTTTATTTTCTTACTTGCTCCATCTGTAACAAATGTAATAGTAGATGACTGAGTTATAGTAAATTTAATGGAAGTTGCAGATTCCAATTTTAAAGCTGTAGAATATGTAACGCCATTATATGTTATATTAGTTGGTTTACTTTGTAAATTACCACTTACAGTGAAGAATGAATTATCTCCTGAAGCACCAGTATCAAATGTCAATATTTGAGTATCTTGAGGTAATGAATTTAATGCTTCTAAAACTTCTGTTAACTTTGTATAATTTGTAACTTTAGCTTGTTCCTCTACAGATAATGAATCATATTTTTCCTTTGCTTCAAGGATTGCAGTCCTATTAGATGATGTTACATTTGTCTTATCTGGTAATGCATTTATTAAAGCTATTACATCTTCAGCAGTTAATGTTTCTATAGGATCAGTTGTTCCACCAGAACCAGAGCCTGAACCTGAACCACCTATGCCTTGAATAGAAACTAAAGAAGATTTATAATTGTTTAATGCTGTTTTTAATGGAGTATTTAATGCATAGCTTTCATCATCAACACTATTATCAAATGTCCACAAGAAATCTCCGCCATTCATACGACCAGAATACTTTTCAACCTTTGTTTTAGCTGTTTGTGGATCATCAGCAGTATATGAATAAATCTTACTAGAATCAGTATCAAAATTGTTATATGAATATCCACCAATTGTTGTTACTGTAGAAGCTACAACTTCATCTCTAGTTGATGCAACATACACATCAAAGTTAGTTCCGCATGTTGATGTATATGGAATGTATGTCGAATTAGCTGGGTCTTCAAAATAATCATTATATGCTTTAATTACACTACCCTTTTCGCCACCTAATACTTCTCCATTTTCAGTTCCTTGACCACCAATTAAATAAGGTTTTGGACAATTTCTAAAGTAATTACCTTCGGAGAAGATATTAGCACCATATGCTGTTGCCATACCATATTTTGCATTTCCATCATAATAGTTATTATAAACATGGACTGTCATTGTTCTAACTCTAGGATGACGAGAATCTGAATGATCAAACCAGTTATGATGATATGTTATCCAGTTTTCTCCACTTTCACTCTTCATTCCACATAATGACATTTTTCCTGAATCCCAGAAATGACAATAAGAAATAGTCATATATTTAGTATTATCTTTTAAATCCATAGAGCCATCGCCTTTAGCTTGGTCTCCATCACTTCCGGCATTTCCGTAGAAGAAATCAATGTTATGTACCCATACATGTTCAGTTTTCTTAATTGATATACCATCGCCATCAGAACCTCCACCCCAGTTCATTAAACCAAGGTTTCTAACTTCAATGTTTGAAGAAGAGAATGCTGCAACACCACAATTATATAATGTAGCATCTTCACCAACTCCTTCTATTGTGACCTGATCAGCCTCTTTTACACCTAATGCATAGGCTGAAGACATATCAGAACATGATAAATTTGATCCAGAAGAACCACCATCAACTTTACCAATAATACGAATGGCTACTGGAGAACAATTATTTTTTATTTTAATTGCTTGAGTAATATCTTTAATTCCTGTATATTCAGTTCCATTTATAGTTAATTTGCATGTATCTATATTACCTTGATACAAATATAATACCTGAGCATTGCTCTTTAATGTACCATCATCATTATATGCACCTACTCCTGTAGTATTTCCAAAATGAGCATATCCTGATCTATCATGTGCAGCTACTTCTACACTCTTTATTGTTGGAGAGCCAATTTCAGTATTATCCTTTACTGCAACAACCTTAAGATCATAATTACCTGCTTTTAAACCTAACACATCAGCACGATAATATGTAGGGTATTCTCTTATTAACATATCATCTATCTTAACATAAGTACTATCATTAGCGCCTGATGCTTTATAATATACATTATAAGAAGTTGCAGTTTCTTCAGGAGTCCACTCTAAATATGCACTTTCCAAATGACCAGCATATTCTGTAACATCAATTGAACCAATCAATGTAATCTCATATGCTTCTACTAAATCATCTATTTCAGCAATTACATTATTAACTACAGTATTAACTTCATCCTTTGTAGTCTTGCTATCAATTGCTGTAAAAGCATTATTCTTAGCAGTTGTAATACTTTCAGTTAATGTAGCATTATTATATTTAGCAATCGCACTAGCTGCGTATGCTTCAATCTGCTCTTTTGATGATACCTTATATTCAGCTAAAGTTTCTTTTGCTGCTGAAACTAAGTTATCAATCTTTTGCTTTATAATAACTACAGCGTTATCAATTGCTGCATATTCTGCTGCATTAATTGATGCTGTTCCTAATGTTACTTCATTATCAATTTTTGCTTGATATGTTGTTGCTTCATCAGTATCATTTATTTCATTTTTCTTTGTTGTCGCATAAGTAGTAATTTCTTCTATTGCTGCTGCTCTTTTAGCTGCAGTTTCTTCTGCATCTGTTTTAATTGCATCAATTGCTTCCTTTGCACTTGCTAGTGCACTTGCAACTGCTGCCTTTGTTGTTGCTGCATTTATCACATTTTCTCCATTTGTTAATGCTACTTGATATGCTGCTTCATTAACTGTAAACTGACCAGCCTTGTAAGCTTCTAATTCAGCAACTGCTGTTTCCTTTGCTTTAGCTAGAATAACTTCATCACTTTCAATCGCATCAATTGCTGTTTTAGCTGCTATTACTGCATTTGAAATTGCTTCTGTTGTTATTGCTGCATCAATTGCTGCTTTTCCATCTTCTATAGCTTTTGCTAGTGCTGTAGCATTTTCTGTATATTTACTACTATCTACATATGTATCTAGTTCAGCCTTCTTTTGTTCCTTATATATACTTAATACAATCACATCCATTGCTGCTTTTGCATTATCATATGCTTGATATGCGGAAGCTACAGTTTCTGCTGCATCAATTGCTGCTTGTCCATTTGTTAATGCTGATGATAAATCTGCTGTTGGATAGCTTGCTACATAGTCATCCTTTAATGTAGCTAATCTTGCCTTTAAAATATTCTTTAATTCTGGTAAGCTATAGTTTTCATTTATTACAACTACATTGTCTACCTTCATTCTTCTATTATTATTATCACTTGACACTAGCTTTAAGCCTACTAATTCACTCTTTGATATTGTTACACTTGCAAATTCAATTTCATTTATTGTCATTGTTAATTCTTTTGTATCTAAATTAACCTTATAATAAATCTTATATGTTGTATTTGCTGCTGTAATTGTATTTAGAGGATTTGCTACTGCTCCGTCTAATCGATATTTTAATACTCCAGATTCAATTCTTATTCCAAATACTTCTACAACTTCTGCTCCTTCTTTTCCATATAATTGGAAGAATGTCCAGCTATTTCCTTGGTCAATTAATGTTGTTTCTAAATAGCCTTCTACTATTCCTCCACTTAATCCACCAAAATCTAAAACTAATTGAGTTCCATTTCCTGAATTATCATATAATTCGGCATTCCCAGCTCCTAATATTACTTTATTAGCAGTTGGATCTGCTGTACCTACGCCTAATTTTTCATTTATATATTGATAAATTCCTTTTGTTCCCCATGTTCCACTATATGTTGCTAAAGTATCTGTCGCACCATATGAATTGAAATCATTGTTTAATACTAATGCATCTGCTTTTTCAAGTAACTCATCATATTTTGATTTTTCTCTCCATTTTGCATATAATGTAAATCCAGATGTTACTTGAGCATCAAAATCATATACATTAGTACATGCATTATCTGTATACCATCCATCAAATATATATCCTAACTTTGTTGGATTTGCTGGTTGTGTCAAAGTATCTTGATATTTTACCTTGACTGAATTAATTGTATTTCCACCTAAAGTATTAAATACAATTGTATATTCTTCTTTTTCCCATTTTGCATATAATGTAATTTCAGATGTTACTACATCATTTGTTATATCAAATGAAAGTGTAAATTCTTCATCCAAATACCAACCTGCAAACTTATATCCAGTTTTTGTTAAATTTGGAATTGTTTGTATCTTTTCACCATCTTCTATTTTCTGAGCTTCAATTGTTATTTCACAATTTGTAACAAAATTTACTGTATACTTTTCCTCAACAGGCTCAGGATTTGTTGTTGGCTCACTTGGAACTGTTGGTTCAGGTGTGCTTGTTCCTGGTGTTGTCGGACTTGGTGTTGTCGGACTTGGTGTTGTCGGACTTGGCGTTGTCGGACTTGGTGTTGTCGGACTTGGTGTTGTAGGTTCAGTTTGTGTTGGCTTACTACCTGTATTAGCTGGCTTTTTTGACACACAGCTAGTAAATGTAAATAAAGAGCCTAACATTAAAAAACCTATAATAATATTTCTCTTTTTCAATTTAACTCACTCCTTAATTTATTTTATTTGAAAAGAAAACGTTTTCAAATAATACTATATTAGATTATAACATTTTTAACTTATTAAATAAACAAATAATTTATTTTTTTTATGTAATTGTAGCAAATATTAATTTTTTATAAGAGAAAAAGACTAATCATGCGATTAGCCAAAGTAATCATTCCTCTTTATAGATATCTATAATTGTTTTTTCAATATTTCTTTTTAAATGTTTTGATGGTTCATCTAATGGACTTCTATAAAATAATTTAATATATCCTAACAAGTATAGTACATATTTAATTCCTATCGGAGAGACCTCACTATACATACTTTTACATATTTGAAAAATCCTTTTATAATCATAAATATTTAAGTCTTTTAGCATTAATCTTTTTATTTCATTTGGAAAGGCATTACCAATCACAGAAATAATTCCATCAGCACCAATATTTACTGAAGGTAATAATACAAAATCATCACCACAATAATATAAAAAGTCTTCTTTGGCTTCCATCATAATTTCTTGTTGTAAAATCAAACTACCAGAAGCATCTTTTACACCTATTATATTTTTATGATATGATAATGCTACTATAACATCCTTAGATATTTCCATTCCAGTCCTTTTTGGAACATTGTATAAAATTACTGGCTTATCTAGATGATCTGCAATATATGTAAAATATTTTAATAAGCCAGACTCGTTTGTTTTAATGTAGAATGGGGCAATCACTAAATATGAATCAATCATTAAATCTTTATAATTTAAAGATTGTTTAATAACATCATCTCTATTATTAGATATTAATCCAACAATAATATGAATCTTTGGATATACCTTTTGATAAATGTACTTAACTAGACTATTTTTTTCTTCTTCCGTTAAAGATTCTGCCTCAGCAGTTGTCCCTAATAAAAGTAGACCATCAGTTTTAGCTTTAATCTGTAAATCAATCATCTTATCAATAGCATTATAATCAACATGATTATTCTCATCAAAAGGTGTTACTAAAGCAACAATACTTCCTTTAATCAATTATATCACCATTATATAATATGTAATTTTTTAAAAAAAAGCTCAAAAAATTAGATAAGGAAAATCAAGTATTAATTTAATAATTTTCTAATAAAT
>JBJEFS010000084.1:0-11364 GCA_051874325.1 Anaeroplasma sp. | reverse complement strand
TAAATGTATATCAGTATGAGATGATTGATAAGAAAAGAGTACAAAGGATAGAAATCAACTATAATTTCTTACCTTAGTCTCCTTTTGAATACTTCACACCTGTGATGTATTATGATCCTAGTGGTCATTCAGCAATTGTAGTAATTGGATTATTAGTTGGTTCATTCATTGTGGGAGCTGGAGCTAGTGTGGTAAGTCAAGGCTTAACTTATGGTTGGGATGAAATTAATTACTGGCAAGCTGGAGTAGATGGGTTATTTGCTTTAGGTTCAACTGCATTAGCAATGACAGGAATTGGAGCTTTAGCTTCTGCTGGGATAGGTGCTGTTGCTGGTTGGTCACAATATGCAATTGGCTCAGCGTTCCACGGAGAAGATTTGACATTACTCGGTTCCTTAACAGCAATTGGATTAGGAGCTATTGGTGGTGCAATAAGCGGGGCCGGTGCTAGAAATAGTGCTAATATTGCTTCAAGTATGAAATTAACTGGTAAAGGAGCTAGTGCTGTTAAGACTATTACTACTGCATCTAATAGATATTTGTCTGGAGAAATTTCTATGAAAGGTCTTTAAGCAACTACTAGATTGTGGGGGAATGTAGCTTTAAATGCAGTGCAAGATGCTATCGCACCGACGATTAGAAGTTTAATGATTAAAGGCACTATTGCTATTACTGGATGGACTGTTGCAACTGTTGGAATTAACTATGGATTGTCATACTTGTATTAAATATAAATGGAGGGAAATATGGGAACAAATGAAATTATTGTGTTTTTTATCTGCATATTAGTAGTCTTATTTATGCATTTTATAAATTTGATTTTTGGAAGCAAACACGATTGTTATTTTTCAGATAACACTATAAAAAAACTTACTGTTCCTAAAAAGTCGTTTTTAAGAAAATTAGTTATATTTAAAGAAGGAATAATGACTAATCCACCATTTCTTTATATAAGAGTAATTCCTTATTTAATACAATTATTTATTGTGATTGTTAGTACAGTTTTATTCCTTATTGATCAATTTTTAATAGATTTCATTCCAAGTATTGTATTTATGTTTATTGGTTATGGTACTTTAGGAACATATGTAATTTATGAATTGTTCTTAATTTTCTTATCTAGAGGATTAAAACTGTAAAAAAATTAAATGATTTAATGAGTAAGAATTATATAATAAATAATTATTAAATGGACTTTTGACAAAACTTATTCATTTTATAATTTGGCGAATCTGCTTCATATAGTAGGTTCGCTTTTTTTTATAAAATTCCCAAAATAATCTCATATTTATTAGTAAAAATCTATGATTCTTCTCAAATATATTAAAATATTATCGACATTTTTCGATATAAAAATATAATTAAAGAAAAATATGATATTTTAAGGAGTAATTATGAGTTTAAAGGAACAATTGATTTATGTTGTTTTTTTTCCCCATTTTGTTGCTTCTTCATAAGATTTAGCAAGCCAATGAACTACTTATAATAAAATATAATTTACTGGTTATAATTCATCGAAGGGTCATTCCCATAATCTACAGCAAAGTAAAAGAATAGTTGCTATGCTTAATAAAATATGTAACAATAAATTAAAATTACAAGTGAGGAAAAAATAATATATAGGTATATGGATTAGATTCATATACTTTTTTTGATTATGTTTAAGTTTTGTTAAAATGTCAAATCTTCTATAAAAGAATAAATAAATATAAAAAAAACTAAATATTTTATAATTATTATGGTAAAATAATAATGCATTTTGGAGGTATTACGATGAACTTGATTGAAAAACTAAACGAATTAAAGGATACTCTTAATAAAGCAAATGTTGCTTATTATGTCAATGATAGTCCTATAATGGAAGATTATGAATATGATAAATTAATGAATGAATTAATTAATATTGAAAATGAGCACCCTGAACTTAAAACATTTGATTCACCTACAAATCGTATTGGAGGAGAGGTGTTAGCTAAGTTTGAAAAGGTTACTCATAGTGTAAAAATGATGTCTTTATCTGATGCCTTCTCATATGATGAATTAAAAGATTTTGATCGTAAAGTTAAACAATTTTCACCTACAGCAACCTATTTATGTGAATTAAAAATTGATGGTTTATCTGTTTCCTTAAAATATGAGGATGGTAATTTAGTACAAGCTGCCACTCGTGGAAATGGAATAATTGGTGAAAATATTACTCATAATGTTAAGACAATTAAAAGTGTACCACTTAAGCTAGCAACACCTTTAAGCCTAGAGGTTAGAGGTGAGATATTTATGCCTAAAAAAAGCTTTATAGCTTTAAATTTAGAAAGACAAGCAAATGAAGAGGAGCTTTTTGCTAATTGTAGAAATGCTGCAGCTGGTTCTATTAGACAATTGGATAGTAGGATTGCGGCCAAAAGAAATCTTGATGTATTCTTATATTATTATTTAAATCAAGATGTAAATACACAGGAAGACGCTTTAATCAAAATGAAGAAATTAGGATTTAAAACAAATCCATTATATAGACATTGTAATAATATTGATGAGATTATTGAATATATTGAAGAAATGGGCAGTAGAAGAGCAGAATTACCATATGATATTGATGGAATTGTAATTAAGGTAAATGAGTTGGATTTACATAGTATTATTGGAGAAACAGTTAAATATCCGAAATGGGCAATTGCGTATAAATTTCCACCAGAGGAGGTTTCAACAAAGCTAATTGATATAACATACCAGGTTGGAAGAACTGGTGTTATTACTCCGGTTGCTAATTTTAAGCCTGTTTTTGTACAAGGATCTTTAATTTCAAAGGCAACACTACATAATGAGGATTATATAATTGCCAAAGATATTCACATTAATGATATGGTTATTATAAGAAAAGCTGGAGATGTTATTCCAGAGGTCGTTAGACCTATTGTTGAAGAAAGAAAAGATGATTTAATTCAATTTATGATGATTAATCAATGTCCTTGCTGTGGAAGTCAATTAGTTAGGGCAAGTGGTGAAGCTGATTATTATTGCTTAAATGAGGCGTGTGAGGAAAAGATAGTAAATAAGCTTATTCATTTTGCATCAAAGCCTGCTTATAATATTGATTCTTTAGGTGATAAGCTATGTGAAATGTTATATAAATTAGGTTATATTAAATCAATACCTGATATTTTTAAGCTAGAAGAAAAATATAATGAATTAATTGTATTACCAGGTTTAGGTGAAAAGAGTATTAATAATTTAATTGATGCTATTAAAATATCAAGAAAAAATAATTTAGATCAATTATTATTTGGATTAGGAATTCGTCATTGTGGAAGTAAGGTATCAAAGCTTATCTGCAAAAGATTTAAGAATATGGATGGTATAATCAATGCTACTTACGATGAGATAATATCAATAGGTGATATTGGTGAAGCTATTGCCAATGAAATTGTTAAATATATGAATGATAAGAATAATATTAGTATGATTGCTGAGCTAAGAGAATTAGGACTTAATATGGATTATCGTTATGATGATATAAAAGAGGGCTACTTTACTAATAAAAAATGTGTAATAACTGGTACTTTTAGTAATATGGGTAGAAGTGAAATTAAGAAGCTAATTGAAAGCATGGGTGGCGTAGTTTCTGAATCTGTAAGTAAAAAAACAGATATATTGCTTTTAGGAGAGGCACCAGGTAGTAAATATGATAAAGCTAAGGCTTTAGGTATATATATTATGAATGAAATGGAATTTATGGATAAGATAAAAGAGGATTAATATGGATAAAATTGTTGTAAAGGGAGCAAGAGAGAATAATTTAAAAAATATAAATATAGAAATTCCTAAAAATAAACTTGTGGTTATGACAGGTTTATCTGGTTCTGGAAAATCATCTCTAGCATTTGATACGATTTACCAAGAGGGACAAAGAAGATTTGTTGAATCACTATCTAGTTTTGCAAGACAATTTATTGGATCAAATGAAAAACCAGATGTCGATTCTATTGATGGTTTATCACCAGCTATATCTATTGATCAAAAATCTGCAAGTCATAACCCTAGGTCAACAGTAGGTACCGTTACTGAAATCTATGATTATTTAAGAGTATTATTTTCCAGAGTGGGTACTCCTTATTGCCCTACGCATAAAGTACCTATTTCTTCATTATCAATCGATCAAATCGTTGATAAGATTATGGAGCATCCTGAAGGAAGTAGAATGTATATTACTTCACCTGTTATTTTTAGACAAAAAGGTGAGCATAAGGGAATTTTTGAAAAATATCTTAAGCTAGGTTATGTTAGAGTCTTAGTTGATGGAGAATTATTAGAATTAGAGAATCCAATAGCATTAGAAAGAAATAAAAAACATAATATTTATATTGTTCTTGAAAGATTGATAATGAAACCAGGAATTAGAAGTAGAATCTTTGATGCTGTAGAAATGTCTGTTAAAGAATCTGATGGTTATTGTGTGTTATATTGTGATGAAAAGGAAGAATTTTATTCAACTGTTCATGCCTGTCCTGAATGTGGCTATAGTTTAGCTAATTTAGAACCAAGATTGTTTTCTTTTAATAGTCCTTTAGGAGCCTGTCCTGATTGTAATGGTTTAGGAAAAAAATTAACAGTTTCTCCTAATTTGGTAATTGATGAGGGAAAATCAATTAATAATGGTGCTATTATACCTTATAAGAATCAAGAGAAGGATAATCTGAACAATGCAATGCTTAAACAGACCTGTGACTATTATAATATAGATATGGATATACCCTTTAAAAATTTAACAGAAAAACAAAAAAGCATTATTTTATATGGTTCACCTGATATGATTGATTTTAAAATGACATCGACAAGTGGACGTAATCATGATAAAAAAGAGTATTTTGAGGGCATTGTCACTAATTTCCAAAGGAGATATGTTGAGACTAATTCTGACTGGATAAGAGATTGGATTGAAGGATACATGGTGGAAAGAAAATGTGATACATGTAATGGCAGAAGATTAAATAAATCTGTTTTAAATATTTTTATTAATGATAAAAATATTGCTGATATTTGTGATATGCCAATTGATGAGCTTTATAATTGGTTTATAAATTTAAAATTATCGCCTGAAAAAACTGAAATAGCTAGGCTTGCTGTCAAGGAAATATGTGATCGTTTAAAATTTTTAATTAATGTTGGTTTAGAGTATCTGACATTAAGTCGAAGTGCAGATACCTTATCTGGCGGTGAGGCACAAAGGATTAGACTAGCAACTCAAATTGGTTCACAGCTTACAGGTGTTCTATATGTATTAGATGAGCCTTCAATAGGTCTTCACCAGAGAGATAATGCAAGACTTATAGCTACTCTTAAGGAAATGCGTGATTTAGGCAATACTTTAATTGTAGTGGAGCATGACGAAGAAACAATGATGTCATGCGATTATCTGATTGACATAGGACCAGGTGCAGGAGTCCATGGTGGCGAGGTTATGGCTGCTGGTACACCACTTGAGGTTATGCATAATCCTAATAGTATTACTGGTAAATATTTATCTAGAGAGCTTTCAATTGAAGTACCTAAAAGGCGAAGAGAATTTGACGGAAGATTTATTAATATTTATGGAGCTGCTCAAAATAATTTAAAAAAAGTAGATGTTAAAATCCCTTTAGGCGTTATTACATGTATTACTGGAGTATCTGGATCGGGGAAATCATCATTAGTTAATGAGGTTTTATATAAGAATGCCTATGTAAAACTTTATGGTGCTAAAAAGATGGTTCCAGGTTTAGTTGATAAAATAGAGGGTTTGGATCAAATTGAAAGAATAATACATATTTCTCAACAGCCAATTGGTAGGACACCTCGTTCTAATCCGGCAACATATACAGGTGTTTTTGATGATATTAGAGAATTATTTGCTCAAACAACAGATGCAAAAATTAAAGGCTACGATAAGGGTAAGTTTTCTTTTAATGTTAAGGGTGGAAGATGTGAGGCATGTTGGGGAGATGGTGTAAAGAGGATATCTATGCAGTTTTTACCAGATGTTTTTGTTCCATGTGAGGTATGTAAAGGTAAAAGATTTCAATCTGAAACTTTAGAAATAAAATTTAAAGGAAAAAATATTTCAGATGTTTTGAATATGACAATTGAAGAAGCTCTAAAATTTTTTGATTCTTTTCCTAAAATAAAATCTAAGCTTCAAACAATTTATGATGTTGGATTGGGATATATTAAATTAGGTCAATCATCTACGACTTTATCAGGTGGAGAGGCTCAAAGAGTCAAGCTTGCCTATGAATTACATTCAAAAATAACACCTAAAACATTATATATAATGGACGAGCCTACCACAGGTCTTCATACAGATGATATAAAGAGATTAATGAATGTCATTAATAGAATAGCTGATAATAGGGCTACTGTATTAATTATTGAGCATAACCTTGATGTAATAAAACTTGCAGATTATATTATTGATATGGGTCCTGAGGGTGGAAACAAAGGTGGAAATGTTATTTTTTCTGGAAGACCTGAAGATTTAATAAATTGCAGTGAATCATATACAGGTAAATATTTGAAGCCACTTTTAGAAATTAAATAATTAATATAAATAATGGTTAGGTTATTATTTAACCATTATTTTGTTTATGATATAATATAAAAAAATATGCTTATGGAGGGTTTTAATGGAAAGTGTAATTGTTGAGAAAATGGCCTTAGATAATAATTTAGAGTTACTTGCTGGATCAAAAGGCCTTAATGCTGAAATAGCAGAGGATATGATATCACGCCCTGGTTTAGAATTTGCTGGATACTTTGATTATTTTGATAATAAAAGATTAGTATTGGTTGGCTCTAAGGAGGCTAGCTTTTTAAATTTACAATCGCCAGAAAAAACTGCTGAGAATGTTGAGAAAATGTTTTTAAGGAGACCACCCTGCTTCGTATTTTCAAAGAATGTTATTATAAATAAACTATTTTATGAGATGGCTGAAAAATATGGTATATGTATATTTAGATCACATTTGAGGACTACCCCTACATCCTCTAAAATATATACTTATTTACAGGATAAATTAGCAGAAAGAATTTCTGTTCATGGCACATTGCTAGACATTAATGGAATGGGTACATTAATTATTGGTAAAAGTGGAATTGGTAAATCAGAAACTGCCTTGGATTTAATTAAAAGAGGTCATCAATTAGTTGCAGATGATTTAGTTGAAATAATGGAAAAGGAGCCTGGAAATCTAATTGGATCTAGTCCAGATATTTTAAAACGATATATGGAAATACGTGGAATTGGTATTGTTGATGTTTTAACAATGTTTGGTGCTTGTGCATATCGTGAAAAGAAAATGATTAGACTTGTCGTTGAATTAGAGGCCTGGGATAATCGTAAGCATTATGATAGATTGGGACTTGAGGATTCTAAAATAAAGTACTTTAATACAGAGATTACTAAGATTACCATTCCTGTTTTGCCAGGTCGAACTGTTTCATTGCTTGTTGAGTCAGCTGCAATGAATGAAAAGCTTAAACTTTTGGGTCACAATTCGGCGGTGGAATTTGTAGAAAAGGTTGATAAAAGGGCTAGTGAAGGAGTTGATACAAATGTTTGATTTTTGGATAAATGAATCATTTAATATAGGTGGTATAACTATAACTTGGTATGCAATATTTATTATGATTGGTGTAGTTATTGCCGTTTGGTGTGGTATAAAGGAAGGGAAAAAATTAGGTATTCCTTCAGACACTGTCTATCTTGGCGTTGTAATAACCTTACCTATTGCTATTATAGGAGCTAGATTATGGTATGTTTTATTTAATTTAAATAGCTTTAATAATTTTTTTGAGGTGTTAGGCTTTGTAAATGGTAAATTTATTGGTCTTGCCGGTCTAGCTATTCAAGGTGGTGTAATAGCCGCTCTTATTACTGTTTATATTTATTGTAGAAAAAGAAAAGTATCTTTATATCGCGTATTAGATATAGTTGCTCCTGGTTTTTTAATCGGTCAAATATGTGGTAGATGGGGAAACTTTTGCAATCATGAATTATATGGTCCTATTGTAGAGAACTATAAATTTTTAGCGTCAATTCCTATTTTAGGTGATAATATGTATATTGCTGGGGCTTATCGTCATCCAGTATTCTTGTATGAATCTTTTCTTAACTTGATTGGATTAACTATTATTCTTGTTTTACGTAGGAAATATAAAAAGCTACAATCTGGTGATCTAATGGGAGTGTATTTAGCATGGTATGGTCTTGTTAGAATTTTTACTGAGAGCTTAAGGTTAAATAGTGGAGTGTCCGAACCAATTATGATAGGTAATGTATCAGTTTCTATTTTGACAAGTATTATTTTTATTATAATGGGAGTATTCTTTTTAGTTGCAAAAAGATTTGTGGGTCCTAAACAATATTATCAAGATGTTTTAGCAGAAATAGAAGCTAATAAATTTGATACTATTTTATTTGATTTAGATGGTACTCTACTAAATACTAAACCCTTAATTGATAGAAGTTTTATTCATACATTTGAGCATTTTAGACCAGATTACATTTTAACTGATGAGGAATTAGATTCATTCTTTGGTCCAACTCTTTATCAAACTTTTTCAAGATATTCTAATGATGAAGAAGAGATTCAAGCTATGATTCAATATTATAGAGATTATAACATTCCACATCATGATGAAATGGTTAAGCCTTTTCCTGGTGCCAAGGATACATTAAGACTATTACATAAAAAGGGTTATAAGCTAGGTGTAGTATCATCTAAAAAAACTGATTTAGTTAGACATGGCTTAGAAATTTTTGGTCTTTTAGAATATATGGATATAGTTGTTGGAGCAGATGAGGTTACTAATCATAAGCCAGCACCAGATGGAATTAATCTAGCTGTTGAAAAACTAGAAGGTAAAAATGTCGCCTATGTTGGTGACACTCTTAATGATATGCAAGCTGCTCATGCAGCTAATGTAAAAGCTATTGGAGCGTTATATATTAAGCATCCAGAAATAATGCTAGATGCTAATCCAGATTACGTTATAAATAAGCTTTCAGATTTAATTAGTATTTGTGTGGAGTAGCCTATGAGCTTTTGTAGTGATGTTAAAAATGACTTACTTTTAGTGAGTAATGATGATGTTATATCAGATAAACTAGAATTAGAGGCTATGTTGCGTTTGGGAGGAGAAGTGGTTATTTCTTCTCCCCATAAGCTAATTTTTTCATCTAATAATATGTCCATAATTAGATTTTTTATAAAACTTTGTAAAGATTACTACACAATTGAAGCAAATATTTTATCAAGAGTTATTAATAGATTTAATAAAAAAACTATTTATACCTGTGAGATTGTAGTTGGTGCTGATGAAATAATTAAAGATTTAAATTTAATAGGCTATTCATCATCTTATCGTGATAATGAACTCGATGAACAAAAGCTGTGTGCATATTTAAGAGGTGCATTTATTGCTAAGGGTAGTGTTAATGATCCTAAATCGTCATCGTCACATCTTGAGATTTCATCAACAATGGAAAATGAAATATTATATATCCAAAAAATAGCGAATATTTTCGAACTAAATGTTAGAATTTCAAAAAGAAATAATTATTTAATCGCTTATTTAAAATCCAAATCATCTATAGGTGATTTTCTTTATTTGATTGGAGCTTCTTCTTCAATGGAATATTATGAAGATATTGTTATAACAAAGGAAATAAAGGCTTCTATAAAAAGAAGTATTAATTTAGATGTGGCCAATCAAAATAAAACTAATACATCAGCCAAAGAGCAATTAAAATATATTCAATATTTAGAGTATAACTATCCATTGGATAAGCTTGATTCTAAATTATTAATGATTATGAAGATAAGAAAGGAAAATCCTGAGCACTCCTTATCTCAGCTATTAGATATAATACATGATGAATATGATCCTAAGCTTACAAAATCAGGTCTTAATCATCGTTTTAGAAAAATAAAAGAGCTCGCAATCGAGCTCCAGGAAAAGAAAAAGAATGAAAGTTAAGGGAACGTCATTTATAAGACGTTTCTTTTTAGAATTCTTCTTCAAGTCTATGTCTATTAGGCAAAAATAATAATGCAATATTAAATAAGCCGGCTAGGCACACAAGAATATAGATGATTCTTGTAGGTATACTTCCTTGATTAAAGAAAAATTCTACAAGGTTGAAGCTAAATATTCCGACTAGGCCCCAGTTTATTACTCCGAATATGGTAATACAAAGGGCTATTTTTTGTATAACACTCATTTTAGTTCCTCCTCATTTAGTAGTTTTACCTAAATGTAAATATTTATGCATAAAGAAAATATTTTTATCATAACATTTACTGAATGGAAATGGGTGGAAAGATGAAAAAAGCATTATTGTTTTTAATTGCAGTATTTATGTTTATTTTAGGAGGTTGTAATGCTGCAAAGGATGTAGATGATTTTTCAGCTGTTGATAAATTATTCTCTGAATTAACATCATATTCTTTGACAGGAGAAATGACTATCTTTAAGTCAAGTAATGAGGTTAAATCAACTATTGCAGTTGATTATTTAAAGCCTAGTTATTATAAGGTTAGCTTTAAATCAGCAGGTGGTAATGAACAAATAATTATTAAAAATACAGATGGAGTATTTGTTTTAACACCATCATTAAGTAAGCAATTTAGATTTGATTCAGATTGGCCTATAAATAGTTCTCATGCTTATTTAATAGATGTATTATGGAATGATATAAAAAATGATAATGATATGAAATATGAGATAACTGATAATCAAATGATTATATCTGCATCATTAAATAGTACTAATCAAAAGTTTAATAAATTAAAATTATATTATAACTTGAAGGATAATATCCCAACAAAGGTAGAAATTTATAATAATAAAGATGAACTTAAAATTGAGGTTAAGGTTAAATCATTTAATTATAATTCTAAATTAGATTCATCAATTTTTAATCAAGAGCTAGTAATGGATGATAAATCAAATCAAGAGGGAGCATCATCAGATTCGTCAGCGGCAATTACAGTTGGTTATGTATGTGAGGATACAGTCCTAAAATCAAAAAAAGAAACAAATGAATGCACTATTTTATGTTATGGTGGAGCAAAAACTTATACAATTGTTGCAAAAAAACTTGAGATTGTTCAGGATAGTACATATTCGTATTATTCAGATTATGATATATTAGAGGGTGGATTATTAATGTACTCTTCAACAGTATCTAGATACTATTTTGGGGATATAGAAATTAGTATATATTCTAATTCATTAGACATAGATGAAGTGGCATTAATAATTTCTCAAATTGCAATTGCATAGTTTTAAAACCAAAGGTTTTCCTTTGGTTTTTTTTAAGCTATTAGG
>JBJEFS010000083.1:0-2606 GCA_051874325.1 Anaeroplasma sp. | reverse complement strand
GAAAGGGAGGTATTTATTATGAATACAGATAAAATTTATGCAGAACATATTGCAAATGAATATTCTGCAAAAAAAGAATCAAAAGTAATAGCATTAAAAAAATTAGATAGAAAGGCAAAATTACCAGCAGATATATTTGTTTACACTAATGGAATAATTATGAGTTTAGTTCTAGGATTAGGAATGTGTTTATCTATGAATGTCATAGGAAATGGAAAGTTTATAGCTTTAGGTATTATTATTGGTATTTTGGGACTAATTGGTGTAAGCACTAATTATTTTTCATACAAAAAAATACTTGCAAATTCAAAAGCTAAATATGCACAAGACATAATAAGGCTTGCAAATGAAATTACAGAAAGTAAAAATTAAGAAAGGAGTGGCAGTATTAAATGAATAAAAATGAAAGTAAATATTTTAATACTGCTATTCTTTTTGATGAAGCACTAATATATTTACTTGAGAAAAAAGATATTGAATATATTACTGTAAAAGAAATTTGTAATAAAGCAGGAGTAAATAGGTCAACTTTTTATTTACATTATGAATCTATGAATGATTTATTAGAAGAAACTATGAATTATATAAATGAAAAGTTTATAGATTACTTTAATGAAAATTCTAAAGAATTTATTGATAAAATAAAGTATTCTTCACTTGAAGATTTAAAATTGGTAGAAAAAAAGTATTTAACACCATATTTGACTTTTATAAAAGATAATAAAAAAATATTTAGAGCATCTTTCAATAACCCAAAAGGGATGAGTGCATTTGATAAATATAATCATTTGAAGAATCATATTCTTATTCCAATTTTAGAGAGATTTAATATAGTTGAAAAAGAAAGGAACTATTTAATTAGTTTTTATATCAATGGTATTATGGCAATAATCAAAGAATGGCTTAATACAGATTGTAAGGATTCAATTAGTGATGTTGAAGATGTTATTATAAAATGTGTGGGAGTATGTTAAAGACACATACAACTTACAAGTTATAGGGAATTTAAAAATGGCGAATGTTATAACTTTAATAAGAATAGGTTTAGCAATTAGTTTACTATTCATCAGAAAATATAGCCCACTATTTTTGATTTTATATTCTATTTGTGGATTTACAGATGTATTAGATGGATATATAGCAAGAAAAACAAGAACGGAAAGCAAGTTTGGTGCCAAATTAGATACAATTGCAGATTTATTATTTTTTATTGTAATGTTTATAATTATGTTTGATATACTCTTAAAAGATATAATATTTATTGTATTTATTATTATAATTTTGTTGATAAGAATAGCATCAGTTATTATAGTTCTAAAAAAGTACAATAAATTTGCTATATTACATACATATACTAATAAAATAACAGGTTTATTATTGTTTTTTATTCCATATTTTATATATTTAAATAATGCAAATATAATAGTGTATATAATTGGTGTTATTGCTCTGATTTCTTCGATAGAAGAATTAACAATAAATATAAAATCAAAACAATTAGATTTGAATAAAAAATCAATATTTAATTAAATTACAATTCTTAGAGATTTTTTATATAATTTTAAAATAGCACAATTTTAAATTTTGTGCTATTTTTCATTATCATCTACTTGTATCAAATTACTATAATATTTAGTTTTACCACTCAAAACATCATCATAAAAACCTTGTTTCCAATCAATATAATCAATGCTTTTTTGTACTCTATCAAGTTCATCTACTAAATTTTTTCTTTTTCTTTCCAAAATAATTTTTCTTTCAGGAATAGAAGATTGACCTTTTAGGCATAACTCAAGATATTCTTTCATTTCCAAAATGCTCATACCACAATTTTTTAGACAAGATAAACTTTTTATCCAAGCAATATCGTTATCATCAAAAACTCTATAATTATTCTCATTTCTTTTTACATTAGGAATTAAGCCTTCATTACAATAATATTTTAAAGTTTGATAAGTTAAATTAGTTTTTTCACAAGTTTCTTTCATAGAATACATATAAATCCCTCCAAAAATTTAAAAAAATTGTAAAAACTATTGACCGATAGTAACTATCGACATTTATAATAACACTATATAATAAAAAAATCAAGGAGGAATGAAGAAATGGAGTATGTAACTTTAAGTAATGGTGTGAAAATGCCTAAAAATGGATATGGAGTATATCAAATAGCCAAAGAAGATTGCGAGAGATGTGTAATTAATGCAATTAAAGTTGGATATAGACTAATAGATACAGCACAAAGCTATTTTAATGAAGAAGAAGTAGGAAATCGGGGTAGAAAAAGCGATAAATGAAGGATTGGTAAAAAGAGAGGAAATGTTTATTACATCTAAAGTATGGATTGACAACTATGGTTATGAAAAATGCAAAAAATCTGTATTAGAATCTATGAGAAAATTAAAAGTAGATTATTTAGATTTAATGTTATTACATCAACCTTTTGCAGATTATTATGGAGCATAAAGAGCGTTAGAAGATTTATATGAAGAAGGAAAGATAAAAGCAATAGGAGTAAGCAATTTCTATCCTGATAGATTATCAGATATATGCTTATTTGAAAGAAGAATAATACCACATGTAAATCAAGTAGAAACAAATGTATT
>JBJEFS010000082.1:0-11538 GCA_051874325.1 Anaeroplasma sp. | reverse complement strand
ATTTTTTTATTTATTTTTTTAAATTTTCCTCTTGACTTCTAATAGTTAGTCTCCATTGATAAAAATATTATACTCTATAAAATATATTTTTTAAATAATTAAATTGTGTGAAATTTACGAATATGCTATAATGAAAAAGAGGTGAAATCAATGTCTTCTTTTCATAATCATTCAAATGAACTAAATAACCTTTTAAATAAAATCCCTTCATATGAGGATGCTGCAGAAATATCTGACATTTTAGCAATTTTATCAGACCCTACTAGAATAAGAATCCTATGGATACTATGCCACGCATCAGAATGTGTAACCGATTTAAGTTTAGCTATCGGAATGAGTGCACCTGCTGTAAGCCATCATTTAAAGCTATTGAAAACCCACAAAATAATCACAGCTAAAAAAATTGGAAAGGAAATGCAATATAGCTTAGCTGATAATAAATTTGCAAGGCTAATACACAAAATGATCGATGATATGTTAGAAATAACATGTCCAAATACCATTCATGATGACGAGAATCTATAAGATTCTTTTTTTATAAAAAAAAGAGGAATAAGCTTCCTCAATTTTTATTTTATAAACTTAAATCATCATCCTCTGCCTTATGAGCTGGTCTAGATGATTCATTAATGATACATTCAGTATCCTCATCAAATAAATGAACATGATCTAAATCTAAAACAAGCTTTAATGGTTGTCCTGGAGCCAAATCATCTCTTGATGGAACAGCAGCAATAATAGAGTCACCATCAATTGCAGTATAAATATTAGTTTCAGCACCTAAAAGTTCTGACATTTCAACTGTAATGTCAACAATACCTTGTGACCATTTAGCCATCATTTCCTTATTTTGATCATCATAAATATCCTCAGGACGAATACCTAGGATGATATCTCTATTCTCATAACCAAGCTCTCTTGGTAAAGCTACCTTTGACTCTGGAAGCTTAATCTTATAATTTCCCTTTGATGATACAAATACACCATTATCAGTTAAAGAACCATGAATGAAATTCATTGGAGGTGTACCAATAAATCCACCAACGAATACATTAGCTGGTGTAGAATAAATTTCTCTTGGTGTACCAACTTGTTGGATTCTACCATCACGCATAACAACAATTCTTGAAGCCATTGTCATCGCTTCGATTTGGTCATGTGTAACATAAATTGTTGTACATCCTAATCTCTTATGTAATTTTGTTAACTCACCACGCATTGTAACACGTAACTTAGCATCTAGGTTAGATAGAGGCTCGTCAAGTAAGAATACTGCTGCATTTTGTACAATAGCACGTCCTAGTGCTACACGTTGACACTGACCACCTGATAACTGACGTGGATAACGATTTAAGAATGCTTCAAGTCCTAAAATTTTTGCTGCTTCAGCAACACGTTTCGCAATTTCCTCTCTAGGAACACGACGTAATTGTAATCCGAATGCCATGTTATTATATACTGTCATATGTGGATATAATGCATATGACTGGAATACCATCGCAATACCACGATCCTTAGGGCTAACATTGTTCATTCTAACACCATCAATGATTAAATCACCACTAGAAATATCCTCTAGTCCTGCAATCATACGTAAAGTTGTTGATTTTCCACATCCTGATGGACCTACAAAAATAATAAATTCTTGATCTTCAATATGAAGATTGAAATCGAATACTGCTTGTACACCATTTGGATAAATTTTATTAATATTTTTTAAATCTAATTGTGCCATTTATAAATCCTCCTAATAATCTAGTTAAATTATACCTTATTTATAAAGAATTTAATATGTGCATAATGCACAAAAAACTGCCGAAGCAGTCTAAAGTACTAATGAATAAAGAATATATGCATCCTTAAAACATCTTAAATCAAAACCTGTTAATGAATAAAGCTTATCTAATTTATAAAGCATTGTATTTCTATGAACATATAATGTTTTACTAGCCTTACTTATATTTAAATCGCATTCTGCAAAGTCCTTAATAAACTTAGTATTAATACCAGTAGATTCCAAAATAAAATCTATAATGTCACTTTTATTATCAATATTTTTTTTAGATAACAAAGCACTCTTTAAATCATATATATTTGCTGATAAATCATCTATCAAGCACTCTGCAATCTTTTCTTCCCTTTGAAGTCTAGCTATTGAACTATCCATAGAATTATATGCAATTAAAGAAAATGGTAATTCATTAGCTAATGCATGCATTGTATAATTTAAATCCTCTAAATTAGGATAAGAATGGTAAAATACTATAAAACTATCACTTTCATTGTATTTAATACTAGCACCAATAAGTGATTTTAAGACATTAACAATCGTAGAGGAATCATTAAAGGTCTTTTTCAACAATAAAAATCTCATTAAAACACCTTATATTCATCATCATTCTTTTCTTCTTTAATTTTTACATCAATAATATCATTAGATTCTTCATTTTCTGGATAAATTTTTTCAGCATCCTTTGTTGATACTAATTTAGTCTTCGATATTTTGTCAATTAGTGAATACCCAGTAGTATAAGCCACAATACCTGAAATAATAATCAAAATAAAACCAATAACATTATAAAACAAGAAGAAACCAACTATCTCTCTCATTATTAAATTAGTATATGATGGTTTTTCATTGTCAATAGTTACAACCTTGCAACCAGAGACCAACCTTCCTATAGTTTGTTTTTCTGTGAATTTTGGAATTATTACAAGATATACAATACATACAAGTAAAACAGCAAAATTACAAATCAGCAAATATAACATATATTGCTTATAAAATACTGCCATTTCTTCAATTACTTCCAATAAATATTCATCATTTGAAGAACCAATTGCTTCTAAATATCTACTAAATAAATCTAAAATATACTTACTATCGCTTACCAATGAAGCATCGAAATGAACTATTGTAATGAATAGATTTGAAATAATAGAACTAATAATTGAAATTAATATAAAATCGATTATGTATGCTAAAAATCTTCTACCATTTGTTACTAATTTATAATTATACATCATTTACACCTCTTTTAATAATTATACAATATTAATCATTATTAGTCTATTTATTTATTTCGCAATTTTTTAAAAAATTACCTCGCGAATACCTTTTTTTCTTTTTAGTTAGTGCTAAATTAACTAAGTCCTTTATTACATATTCAAAATTTGGAAATAAATACATTGCTAAAGCTCCAGGTGTAGTATTAATCTCATTTACTATTATTTCATTGTTAATTTTGAAAAAGTCAATTCTAATTAGTCCACTTAATCCTAATATTTTATATATCTCTTTACTAATATTTACAAATTCTTCCTTTTCATCAATTAATTTTTGATGAAATTGTTTAAAGGACTCATTATACTTATTATCAAAACTAAATATATCATTTTTATTTGTTATTTTTTCTAGTTCTGAAACTCCACCTTCATATATTGCAAGATTATATTCTTCTAAATTCTTATAGTACTTTTGAACTATTATTTCATCATTATATTTAAATGCTTCAATTAAACAATCATCAAGCTCTTCTTTTTTATTACATACAGATATCCCAATGCTTGAACCACCATATATTGGCTTGATGATAACTGGAAAATCATTCAAATCAATACCATTCAAAAAATCATTAAAGGTATAATGCTTTGTTTCTAACATCGTAATGCCATTTCTACTAAGCAACTGATAGGTCTTCCACTTGTTCATACATAAGCTAGCAGCTAATACATTGCATCCAACATATGGAATATTATAAAATTCACAAAGTGCCGCTGCAATACCATCTTCACCATTTTCACCATGAGTAGCAATAATTATACAATCTATCTTATTTTTTACTTTCTCCATGGAAATAATTCTAGCCTTAATTTTATTATTTTTAAAGTCATTTAGGGTTGTTGTGCTTACATCAAAAATTTTACTATCAAAATCAATATATAGCATCACTACATCATATATGCTTTTCAGCTTATTTTTTAACTGAAAAGCAGTAATAATAGATATTTCATGTTCTAAAGAATTGCCACCAAATAAAATTCCAATTTTCAAAATAATACTCTCCTTTTATAAATATCCGGTAAATCATTTTCAATCAAAAGTGTAGAATCCTTTCCTTTTACAAGCTTTAAATATAAATTATATGCCTCTATAAAGGTTTGGGTTCTATACAATTCTATTTTGTACTTTTTTAATTGATAGTATAAGTTGTTTGCTTCTTTTCCACCAACAATTATTGCAATATCTACAGATGCTGAAATATTTAATGCCAGATCAGCATTAATTTTTGTTTTATATTTACCAAGCTCAACTATTCCAGGTGTAATAATAATTCTTAAATTATTATATTTTGATAAGCATTTTAATGCATCATTAAATCCTTGAGGATTACTATTAAATGAATCATCTAATACCAATCTTCCACCAATTATTTTAGGTTCTAATCGATTACTTTCAGACTTAATCATTTTAATACCATTTTTTAAAATATTTAAATCATACTTAAAATAATGAATATATGCTAAGCATGCTAATAAATTAAGAATCTGATGTTCAGAATATAACTTTGTATCAAAATGAATAATAAACGCATCTTTATAATAAAAATCAAAGCTCCCTTTATCTATATTCCTAGCATTGTAATCACCATGATTCAATCCATATGATAATATCACATTATCTTTCTTTGTGTACTCCCTTATAAACTGATTATCATAGTTTAAAATGGCAATCCTAGCCACTTCATAAAGTTTCATCTTTTCAGCTATCACATTTTCAATCTTCTTAAAACCATTCATATGCATATAGCCTATTCCAGTTATTATTGCAAGATCAGGTGAACAATAATCAATTAATTCTGATATATCATTTATTCTAGATGCACCATACTCTAATATTAAATTGGAATATGCATCAATAGGAGTAGAATTTATAAATTTCGATATTCCGAGTAATGTATTGTAAGACTTGGGTGTTTTTACTGTTGGTGAATAAAAATTTAGGACTTGTTCTAATAAATTCTTTGTAGATGTTTTACCATAAGAGCCAGTAATAATAATCTTTTTCCCTTTGTAATCAGCTATTTTACTCTTAGAAAGTGTTATATATTTCTTATTTAATAATTTTGATAGTTTAACATCTAAATAAAAAATAGGAACAAGAGAAAATTCAATTAAAATTAGCAAATAGTATGATACATATGGAACAAAGGCTAACCCAATACAATATACTATAGAAATAATTAATAGCTTAATTATTCTATTCGTAAATTTTAATTTTACTTTAACAACTAATGAAATTAATGAATAAAATATTATGTAAACACCACAAATTATTGTCACTATATTATTAGATAAAACATCTGAAAAAATAACACAAAATAAAGGACATAAATTATAAAATAAAAAATTAAAAAGGAAATAACTTAAATATGCTTTTATATTATAATGAGATTGTTGGAAAATATCTAAAACAATATAAAGCTTAATAATAGAATATATTAAAGAAAATATTATCAATCTATCACCCAATTCATTTTATAATATGCAATTATTTTTATATCTATTCATTGGACAATAAAAAACTATTTAATATCATTAAAAAAATAGTAGGCTTTTCTAAATAAAGAAAATGACCACAATCCTCCATAATTATTAATACACTATTATTTATATTTTCTTCTATTTTATGAGCTAGCAGAAGTGGAGTAGTATCATCCCTATTACCATAGATCAGCAAAGTAGGAATACTTATTTTTTTCATTTCCTCAGTTAAATCAGTATTTACAGCATTAACTAACATTGCTCTCTTTACATTATCAGCATTTAAATAATCTTTTGAGCCCATCTTTACTTTAATACCCATTTTCTTTAATGATTTATAAACTTTAATTTTGATCCTTTTTGATAGCTTTAATTTGTTTTTTATACCTGCTGATGATACAAGAATTAATTTCTTAACCTTATATTTTGACGAATAAATAATAGCAATTCTTCCCCCATATGAATGACCTAATAAAATTGGATTATCAATTTTTAAAGCAACAACGAATTTATAAATTAATTCTGTAACCTCATATACATTTAGGGGAAGACCAATTTCACTTTCTCCAAAGCCTGGTAGATCAATACAATAAACTCTAAATTGATTCGATAGCTCTTTGCTTAGCTTTTTAAATGTTTCCTTACTTGCACCCCAACCATGAAGTAAAATTATAGGTTCTCCTTCACCAATAGCTTCATAGCAAATATCAAGCATATCAATTTTGATTTTAATAATAACACCTTCTCTAATAATTATATTAATTAGTCTAAAAAAAAGAACTTTTTATATTATTTTTTGGAACAAAATAAATATTTTGAAATCGTCATTATTGGTACTATAAAAATTAAGTCAATTGTCATAAGTTTTAAAAGTTTTAATTCAAAAATCTATAATAAAAAGACCTCCAGGTAATTGGAGGTTTTATTATGATCAATTCTTTAATCTACTTGCTTTAAAGATTCAACCATCTTAATATTTTTTATCTTTTTAATAAATATAATAGCAACTACAAGTGCAAATACCAAAGTAATAATAAAAGCATATAAAAAATATAATGGATTTATATAATTTGTAAAAAATAAACCAGGACTATGCAAATTGTAAATTATAAAATTAAATAATAATGGACCAATAATAAATCCACATAAAATACCAATAAAGGTTAAAATGAAAATTTCACGATAAATATATCCACAGACTTCTTTTGTTTGATATCCCAATACCTTTAAGGTTGCAATTTCTCTAACTCTTTCATTAATATTTATATTTGTTAAATTATAAATAACAATAATTGCAAGAGCGCCTGAGCAAATAATTACAACTATAATAATTAATCCAATACTATCTAGCATCGAATCAAACATTGTACTTGCTTGACTTATTGCTTCGATACTTAAAATATTATTATTCAGTAAATTTTCTATAATGACTTCTTCATCTATTTTTTTATCATAATGCAAATAACAGGTATTATTTAGTTCATCATTATAGTCCATATCATAAATAAAAATATAATTACTTATATGATTTTCACATATTCCAGTTACAACATAAGTGCCATCAAGATCATCAAAACTAATGGTATCTCCTATTTTTATTTTAAAGTCCAAAGATAATTGTTTATCAATTATAACATCACCCGGTTTAAAATCTATTTTATTCTTATTAGTATTTCTAATATTAAAATACCCATCTAAATTAGCCTTAGTAATAATCCTATTAATTGAGTAGTCATCATTATCTAAATTAACTGTTTTAACATAAGCCATTTGATAATCTAATATACCATTAACATCATCAATATTTGAATTTTTATCAATCGTAACCTTCATGTCATATGTAAGTATCTCATGATATTGCAAACCTGATAATAATGTAAAGGAATCCTTTATACTAAAAGCACACAATAATAGAGCAACACATCCACTAATACCTATTATCATCATAAAAAAATTCTTTTTATATCTAAAAATATTTCTTAAAGTATTTTTATATTTAAATGATATTCTCTTCCATATAAAGCTGATTTTTTCTAATAATATCCTTTTCCCAGATTTAGGGGCTTTAGGCATTAATAAAGCTGCTGGTTTTTCATGTAAACTTTTATATGTTATTGCAAATGTTACAAATAAAATAGTTAAAAGCATTATCAAAATAGAGATTATGTTAACAGAAATATTAAATATATACACTGGCTCTGCCATTGAATATAATGTTCCAAAAGCCATATGAATTACATAAGGTAGAACAAAATTACCACACAAACTACCTAAAATTGATCCAAATAGTGCACATAACATTGAATAAAATACATATTTAAAAATAATCTTTGACTTTGAATATCCTAAAGATTTTAGTAAGCCTATTTCTGTTCTTTCCTCTTCAATTAATCTAGTCATTGTAGTTAAAGATACTAATGCAGCAATAAAAAAGAAGAAAACTGGAAAAACAACAGCAATTCTATCGATTTTTTGAGTATTTTGAGATAAGCTTAAATAGCTTTGATTAGACTTTAAATCTAAAACATATATAGTATCTAAATCAGTATAAGTTTGCTCGAATATGTCTAATGCTTTTTTATTTATTTCATCTGCATTTAGTAATAAATAGTTTTTAATTTGGTTTTCAATTTCATCATCAGAAAGTCCATAATTTTTTAAATTATTTTTCATTTCTTCTTCTATAGAAATTATAATTGTATTTTTTATTTCAGACACAATTTCATCTTTTCTTAAAGCAAATAAATCATCAGAATAGGAAATCAAAATATCCTTATATTTTTTAATTTTATCAAAATAAGTATCTTTAAACCTTTCCTTTTTTATATTGTTTACAACAACGAAAATATCAGTCACAAATCCGTAATCATTATAATCTAAATCAGTATAAAAAATCAAATCTAGCTTTGATGTCCCTGTTAAATTATATTCGCGTTCTTTTGTAAAAAAGATTGGTGATGAAACAATTCCAACTATTTCATAATTTTCACTAATATCTATATCTTCATTATTAAATTTAATAATATCTCCAATCTTTGTTTTATAATAAGAACCATTATTTTCAAGAACCACACACTCATTTCTTCTACTTGGATATCTACCTTCTTTTAATGTCAATTGATTAATTCTAGAAGAAGAAAAAGAATAATTTATCATTCTACTTTCTAGCTTTTCTTTATTAACATAAGTATTAGATGACTCAATTTGTAACATAGATACAGCATCTAAATTATCACTCTTTTTTATTAGATCAATTGATTGTGAGGAAAAGCCGATTGTCGATTTCAAATTAAAATCCATTACATTAGTCATATTATAATTGTTATTAATTGATGCATAAATATCACTAGATGAAGACATCAATCCAACTAAAAAACCAATACCTAAAGCAACAATTGCTATAACAGCAATAAAGCGACTTATATTATTCTTTAGTCCTCTTAAAATATACTTAAAATAATGCATAATGATCACCACTCAATCATATCAATCGGAAGCGGAACCTTGTTATATTCTTCATTACTAACAGAACCATTTTTTACATATATAACATGATCAGCCATTTGAGTAATTGCAGAGTTATGGGTAATTACTATTACTGTTTTATTATTCTTTTTACATGTATCATGTAAAAGCTTTAATATTTGTTTACCAGTATTATAATCTAAAGCTCCTGTTGGTTCATCGCATAGCAATATTTTAGGATTTTTAGCTATTGCTCTAGCAATTGATACTCTTTGTTGTTCACCACCTGATAATTGAGCTGGAAAATTATTCATTCTATTCTCTAAACCAACTAATTTTAAAGCCTCAACAGAATCCATAGGATTACTACATAATTCTGAAGATATCTCAATATTTTCAAGTGCTGTAATTGAGGGCATTAAATTATAAAACTGGAATACAAATCCAACATCATGCCTACGATATAAGGTTAGGCCCTTTTCATTTAATCCCTTTAGTGACTTATTGTCTACAATTATTTGTCCATCATCAATAGTCTCCATTCCACCTAACAAATTAAGTATAGTGGTTTTTCCAGCTCCACTTGGTCCAACAATTACACAAAATTCCCCCTCTTCAATATTAAAGCTTACTTTATCATTAGCTTTAATGATGTTATCGCCCATCTTATAGTATTTGCATACATCCTTAAATTCAACATATGGCATTTCATCCACCTCCATAAGATTATATTCATATTTTATTTTATTTTTGATATAAAGTAAACATTTGCAACCGAAATCACACAATTTACCAAAATTAAAAAAGGATATATGATTATTTTCATATATCCAAGAGTATTTTTATTCTTTACCTTTGTTGTAAAGCTTTTTAGTCATTTCGCCACCGATACGACCATTTTCTTCAGCTGTTGCATTTTTACCAGGAGTAATTCCTAATTCGTTTGCAACTTCCTCCTTTAAAGCTTGTGTGTCAGTAGACTTCTTTGCTTTTTCTACTGCCTTCTTTGTCATATTTCCACCGATTGAACCATTTTCTTGGCTAGTCATAGATGAGTTGGAGTTTTTCTTATTTGCCATAATTTCACCTCCTTGCAGTTATTAGAATACCCACAAAAAGATAAAAATATACAAATTATTTTAAATCTTTAAAAACCTCTGACACCTCTAACCCTAGCATTGATAAATCTAAATCACTATCCTTATCTATTATTATACTATTAGTATTCTCTACAGCTTTATTAACTAGTTCTTCATAGTCAAATGTTTTTTCGAATAAAACTGCTTTTTCTATTTTAGGAGCTGTTGCAGGAGCTTTAGGAACATAAACTGTGCAACAATCCTCAAATGGCTTTATTGATAGTTCATAACAATCAATCTTTCTAGATAATTCAATAATATCAACCTTATCATATGTACATAATGGTCTAATAATTGGATAATTTGTTACCGAATTGATAGTATTCATACTTGCAAGCGTTTGTGAGGCAACCTGTCCTACTGATTCTCCATTAATTAAGCATAAGCAATTATTTCTTTTTGCAAGCTCTGTAGCAATGCGATACATCATTCTTCTCATAATAGTAATATTATAGCTTTCTGGTACATTATCAAGTAAAGCCATATGTAATTCCTTAAAAGGGACAAAATGAACATTAATTTTATTATTTGGAGCATATTTAGCTATTTTCTTAACCAAATCAACAACCTTTTGCGCTGACTCTATTGAAGTAAGTGGAGTTGATTCAAAATGAACACATTCAATCTCAATACCTTGCTTCATTGCTAGATAACCTGCGACAGGAGAATCAATGCCGCCTGATAGCATTAGTAACCCCTTCCCAGCAACACCAACTGGAAATCCGCCCATTGCTCTAATATTTGTATTAAATAAATAGCAAGAGTCTCTTCTTATTTCGATATTCAATTCAATTTCAGGATTATGCACATCAGTTTTTAACATATCAAAATTTGATAAAACATAGCCAGATACTTGTTTAGTTATATCCATAGAATGAATTGGATACGACTTATTAGCTCTCTTAGTATTTACCTTAAATTTTGTTGGTTTTAAGACAACCTCCTTCATAAGTTCTAAGGCAGTTTTCTTAATATCATCAATATTATTGCTACATCTTTTTACAAATGAGTAGGATGAAATTCCTGAAACATAATTCAATCTCTTAATGACCTCATTAACATCCTCGTTTAATAAATGAATAAAAATACGATCATGCTGATATTCAATTTCAATGTTCAAGCCTTCCATTTTTTTTGCCACAAGTTTATATAAAGAATTTAAAAAGACCTTTTGATTCTTACCTTTTAATGTTAAATCTCCAAATCTAACTAATATTTGATCATATATCATAAAATAACCTCCAAATTTTATTACATTATATCATAATATTTTTTTCTTTAAAGATTTTTAAGAAAAAAATGCTAGCATAAAACTAGCAATTTTTATTATTAATTTCTTCCCGACTTTGCCTATAGAAAATGATATATTTTATGTTTAAACACAAGTTTT
>JBJEFS010000081.1:0-11622 GCA_051874325.1 Anaeroplasma sp. | reverse complement strand
GCTAGTTTTTATTATACCCTTTTTGTGGCTTATTTAATTTTGGGGAAACACAAATAAAATTAATTATGTCGATATATTTTGTCGTACAAAATAGAGTTTCTAGCACTGATGGTGATTATACCGTTGAGAGTGTAAAATGAGCTCTTCAGTCTATCTTTATGTTTTTTTTATATTAAATAGTTATGAAAATACAGTTTTATAATTCTTTTGATATTGCTTTTTATTTATTCAAATTAATTATATAGAATAAACGATGGCATAATAAGATTCTTTTTCATATCTTTTTTGATGATTTTTTGCTATAATTGATGTACAAGAAATTAAGCTTAAAAAGGAATTGATAAGATGAATATAGGCGGTTATACTGAATCTGATTTTAATGAATCTGATTGCGTTTCTATACTAAAAATGAAATTAGATGAAAAAAGAACAATTTTTTCACATTTTACCGAACAAGACAAAATTCCAAATACTGATGGCTTTTTTGAAATACTATCAAAATCAGAAACTAAAAGAATTCCAAAAGCTAGATTTGAAGTTCAAATAAAATCATTATATAAAAATTACATTAATGGAAATATTAAATATAATAGAAGTGCATATAAGTATTCCTGTGAGACTAAAATTTTAAATGCTGTATTACAAGGAATATTTCTAAATCCAGCTATTTTGTTTATGGTTGATGTAGAAAATAAAAAAATATTCTATAAGCACGTAACCTTTCAGTACGCTTTGTCTCTTGATGTAGACGAAAAAGAAAATAAAGTAATATATTTTAATGACGATGATGAATTGAATGATATAGACAAATTTTATCAAGAGTGTAAAGAAATATATTCAGATAAATTAAAAGTTTTACAATCTGCTGAAGAAAATAAGTTTGTTATTTCACCTAATTTAACTCAAATTGAACTTAATATACTACAAGAAGAGTTTGATTATTTAAATAATATTTTTGATACAGATCTAAAATTTGTAAAAAAACAATTATTTCAAAATCTTTGGAAATTTGGAATAGCTTTCGTGAAAAATGAACAGTTTATTTCTGTAGGAATATATCAAATAAAATATGGTAAAAAAGAGGCATTTTTTGGATTGTTAGATAAACAATTATTTAGAAGATGTAATTTTGTAAGTTTTAATAAATCCGAAAAATCTATTCATGATATTATCAATGATTTTATAGGAAAAATTTTGATTGATTCATATGATAAAATTATCATTCCTTTTGAAACTTTTAGTATAGACATTTTAAATGAAATTGCTTTTATGTTTTTAGATAAAATTTCTTGATTTAATAAAGATTATGAAGATAAATGCAAACCAGGAGTTTATTATAAAGATTCAGCAAAAGTATCAGTTCTAAAACATTATTATGAAGCAATAAGTAGATTTGAGATTTTATTATAAAGAACACATCCTCAATTACGCCTATATTATGTTTATATGAGATTGAATAAGAAAAATGCTCGTTAAGGATTTAACAAAATTGATGGATTGTTTAAAATCGTTATATAATAGAAAAAAGTGATTACAAACAAATTCATAAATGGATGAATTTATATTTATATGTTAAAATAGTAGTAGGTGGTGAATTATCTATGGCTTATTCTAATAATCATTATGTACCTCAATTTATTCTTAGAAGATTTGATAATAAGATTAATAGATATAACGTTAAATCTGGAGAAGTAATTGTAAAAGGTTCTACATTAAATGCATTTAGTGAAAAAGGAATTTATCCTGAATGGCTAGAACTAAAGTTTAGAGATTTAGAATCAAAAATAGCAAATTTAATAGATAATAAAATTTTAAATGCAAATGATTTTGTTACACTCACTCGAAAAGAAAATTGGCTTATAAAAAAATTCTTTACAATTGCTATGCTTAGAATTCCGGATAATCAATTATTTACAGTGAAGCATTTGGATACTGAGGAACGATTGATTAATAGGGGATTTAAAGAAGTTAAGGTTGAAAATGAAAGTTTAGAAGATTATGCTTATAGAACTATGAAAGTAGTTTTAGAAGCTAATAGTTTAGAAGAAGTATACGACCATAAGGAAGTGACATATGAAGCATGTAAATGGTCTACATTGTTTAATAATTGTTATGTTTCAATTTGGGATAGTTCAAAGAGTAGAGAAGATTTCCTTATTACTGATAATGGTATGAATTGTGAACATGATAAAACTCGGTTTTTAAAATTTATGTTTGATGGTAAAGTGTATGATAATCAAAAGGATGAAATGCTAAAACGTGGTTATATCATGAAAAAAACTATTGAAAATGTCAATAATCCTGAAGTCGTATTTGTATATTATAATTTGATGAAAAAAATGGAATATGTTCATGCAAATTATTACTTGTTTGCGGTTTCATCAACTAGAACAATATCGTTGATTAATCCTTTTTTTAGATTGTATTCTGACGAATCATATCTTAATGTAATTAAAGAAACTCCAAATGTTTGGCCTACTTTATTATCTAAAGGAGCTATGGAAGCAAATAAACAAACTTATATAAATCCAGGCCATTACAATCCTAATGATTTATATCATTATAAAATCAAAGATTTATGTCTAGAAGATGTAATAATAATCAATGGTATGATGCTTGACAGAGTGAATAGATGGGTGGGATTTGCTGATTCTACTAAAATTGCTAGAAGTTTGAATGTATATACATTAATTAATAAACAATTTCAAAGAAATGACTATGCTAAATTAAAAGAATATCTGTTTTCTGTAGGTATTGATTTTCCAAAAAAACAAAAATATATTGATATAAAAGATAAAATAACCTCTTATGGCTTTACAAATGAAGAAATGGAATATATACAATTTTTTTATAATTCTATACAACACGACTAAAATATAGTATAATTAGTTATGCTTATTACACCAAAACCCTTGAGTATTCTTGGGAGGTGTATATTATGAGCACAAAAGATTATGTCGATGTTGCTTATGATAATGACCTTGAAAAAATTAATCATTATATCTATAAGAAGGAAGTTAAGAAAACCTGGCTTGCCAAAAAGTACGGTTGTTCTAGAACTACATTAGATGGTTATCTTAATGGTACCACTGATGCTCCTCATAGATTTATATTATTTATGCAGCATTTGATGAAATCGGATCCTTGCCAATAGGTAAGGATTTTTTTTGTCCAGTTTTCTGAACACATAAATGAAACCTCTTTTTTTATTTGCTATATTAATGTTGTAGAAAGGAGGTATTCAAAATGTCAAAATTTAATACAGTAGATGTGTGGAACCATTTTTATGGTAATGTCGAAGAAGTAAAAGACTATGCAGGTAGATTAATGAAGAAATCGGCTTGTGGTAATCCAAACAGTAGGTTCCATCCAACCCTAGATCATATTAGACCATTGTCATTAGGTGGAACTGATGTGATTGATAATATTGAAGTTTGCCATCGTGATACCAACGAGGAAAAAGCAGATAACTTTCCTCATTGGAAAGCTAATGGCAAGAGATTCCACGCACAGCGTGTAAAGGGATCAAGAGTAGCCTACGAAATCTATGAGGACTAAATATATGTATATAGTGAAATGGAAGTGAGATAATGAGTAAAGGACATGGAGTATCAAGCTACACACATTCACAAGCGCAATTAGATCATTATGCAAATCAGCATAATCCTAATTCAAGTGAATATCAAGCAGAAATGGATAATCATGCTAACCAGTTAAATCCTAATAATGATGAATATGCTGGTGAAGAATAAATAATAGTTATAACTCCTAGGATAATTGAAAAAGTCTATCCTCCTTGCTGAGAGGCTCTCAAAAATTTGAGAGTCTTTTACCTTCTTTAGAATCAAGTCTTAGGACATGTAATTTATAGTGCCATAAGCTGGACGCTAGGATTTGGTTCTGGAAGAGATTCATTATATTTCACGTCTAAAGGATATGAGGTATATGCTATTGATCCAACTAAATCTTTTTGTGATAATGCAAGGAAACTAGGTATCAATAATGTATATAATTTATATGCCCAGGATATGGAATTTGATAATGTATTTGATGGAATATGGGCATGTGCTTCATTGCTACACGTGCCATCTAACGAATTAAAGAAAAATACTTATTTCATTACATGATAAAAAGTTGATAATAGAAGAAAAACAAGCTAAGTATAAGTTTTATTCGCTTGCTTCTGATTAGTGGATTTTTTTGTAATAAATCCGTATTAGTCGAATGTTTACAAATTACTAGTAGAAATATCTTCATCACATGTTAATGTTATTATAAAAGTAGATGCTCTTATTATATATTATTAAATATACCTCTATGTCCTTTTTATCTAGAATTTTCTATATTGCCTCACATGTTGATTGTATTATATTCAATGAAAAATGGTATAATTAAAGTGATTTAAGGTTTAAGTTTGCTTAAGAAATTGTTATAATTAAAAATGTAAAGTATTACTTGACAAAATTCAAAGTGTCAATTGGTGTTTATATTTTTAATTTTTATTATAATTAAGTTGAGGTGAGGGTATGAGCTTTGGTGAAAATTTATTTAAGGCAAGAAAATTAAAGGGTATATCTCAAGAGGAAATGGCTGGAAAACTTAATGTTTCTAGACAATCTGTAAGTTTTTGGGAAAATAATCAAACAGTCCCATCATTAGATAATTTAATTGCGATATGTGATTTATTAGAAGTAAATTCATCAATTTTATTGGGTCAGGAGGAATTTCCTGATGAGAAGAAGAAAAGAGAAAGTATAATGCTTGAAAATGAAAAAATAAGATTAGCTGAGGAAGCAAAGCTTAAACGCATTCAAGAGCGTGAAGCTCAAAAACTTAAAAACTATAAGAATCAAAACATAATTAGTTTTATTTTTTCAATGGCTTCAACATTATTAGCTTTTATTCCATTAGTTGGTATTGTTTTCCCGGTTGTTGGATTAATCTATGCAGTTAACGCAAGAAAATATAGGCATTGTTCTTTAAACTTAATATCATTTGTTTTTTCAATTATTTATATAATTGCAGGTATTTGTTTTTTTGTTTATATAATAGGATAGGAGAGTTAGTGTTATGAAAATTAAAAGATTTTTTACATTATTTGTTATTGTTTTTTTGTTTTTTATTTTAATCTCATGCAGTTCTAATGGCCCAAATAATGCTGGTGGAGGAGAAACTGAGAATAATGTGGTAGTTGATACTAATAATAAAATTGTTTATACTGTTGATTATAAAATTTATTCAAGTGATATTTCTGATTATATCAATAGGATTGGGAATTGGGTGAAAGGGTATAATGGCTATATTTCTGAATCTGAACAATCAGATGATGATTATGCTATTTATATTTATAAGGTACCAACATCAAATCTAAATCATTTTTTAGATGATGTTGATTCGTTGGATGGGATTTCAGATAAAAACATAACAACAAAGGATGTAACATCTACATATAATGAACTAGAAGCAACTATAGAAATGCTAGAGGCTAGAAAAACCGCATATTTGAATGTTTTAAAAAATGATGAAAATTTATCTAAAACTGAGATATTAGAAATTAATGAATTATTGGATGATATTGAAGTAAAGCTTATTGCTGCAAATAAGGAATTAGGCCAATTAGCTAATAAGGTTAACTATTCAACTATAACAATAAAATATTATAAGAATACCAATACAGAAACATATCAATTTTTCAATAATTATTTAGGTTACATTATTAGTATTGGTAAAACCATAGGTTCTATTATATTATATTCTCTTCCTTTTGCTATAGTAGGTGGAATTATTGTTTTAGTCATTCTACTAATAAAGAAAAAGAATGCAGAAAATTAATAAAAACATTTATTTTCTAATTGTAGATAATATAATATAAAGAAGACCAAATAGCATGCATAAAACATTATAAAACCTCCTAATTTAGGAGGTTTTAATCATTATGAGATATTATTAAGAAGATTTCATATTAGGCAATGACTAAAATGATTTCTTTTTGTTATAATATTGAATCTTAAGAAGTTAATTTTTAAGATTTTTTTGTTCATTTATAATTTCAAGTATTATTTTATAATCAAATCCATATAATCCAGTTTCATCATATTGATTGATAGGGGTTAAATTTGATTTAATAAAAATTGTCTTCAAATTTAAGTTTTTTGCCGGCAGAATATCACATTGAAAATCATTTCCTACCATCCAAATATCTTCTGTTGTTATATTGAAGTTCATAATCGCTTTCTTGAAAAATTCTTCATTTGGCTTTTTCATTTTATATTCTGATGATATTGCTATACCATCAAATAAATTATAAATACCTAATTGCTTTAGTTCGTTAATCGTAAATGATGCTTGAGCGTTAGATAAAAGATATATATTATGGTTTTGCTTTAAGCTATTTAGTAATTTTTTAACACCTGGATAAAGCTTATAGTATTTTCTTGATAAACGTCTAAATAATAAAGCAATATAGGATAGTTTATTTTTACTATATGGATATAGTTTTGAAAAAACATCCATAATTTCAATTTCTTCATCATTTTGTTCAAATTCTTCACATAATGAAAGATATTTTTTCTTTAGATCCATATAATTATAGGATTTATATTTTTTAGTTTTATTGCAAAATCTTTTCCAAAAAACATTACGATTTTCATCAGTTTTAATATTTACTAATGTTCCATACAAATCAAATAAAATTGCTGCCATTTTAACCACCTATTTTAGATTTTAAAAGAAGTGGACTTCACTAGATTATTAGTGAAGCCCTATAAGAAAGAAGAAACGAATATAAATTCCAAATTAATTTATTATGATCATGGATAGAACGATTTTAAGAAAATTTATCATTTGCCTGCATATTTATAAAACTGATTACAGGTATATATACAATTTGAGTTTCTTCTGAATGCTAAACAAATCTCTCCATTTTTTATCAATATTATGCATTTTACCAATAACATTAAATCCATTAATGTTGGTTTTGCTCTTTTGAAATAGATATTATTTTCTCCTATATTTTTCAACATAAGAATATATTTTTTTTGCTAAAGCATCTGATAGTTGACGTTTTAAAATACGATAGCTCCAATTATTTGTTGATACAGTTGATGGTAAATTCATTCTAGTTGATCCATCCTGGCATAGTAAATCCTGCATTGGAATAATACATGTATTAGCTCTTGATGCAAATGCTAATTCAACAACGGTATTAGTTAATGATTTACAGGAATTTCTTTTAAATCGTACATGTAATTGTTTACATTGAATATGTAAGTCACGCACAAAGGTTTCTAATTGTTCTGGTGATAAATCTAAAATATATTGATATAGTGGCATATTGTCGTGTGTTCCAGTATAGACAATATAATTTTCAGTATAATTTGATGGCTTATGTTCATTATTCTCATAGCCATCGAATGCGAATTCTAATACCTTCATACCTGGATAATTAGTTTGCTTCATTAGGGTAATTACACCTTCATCTATTACACCTAAGTCTTCAGCGACGATATTTAAGTCTAATTTATCCTTGAATAAATCGATTTTAGGACCATCAAGCCATTCACCATATTTTGCATTATTATGATCAGCTGGAATTGCATAGAAGCGATCAAAGCCTCTAAAATGATCGATTCTTAAAATATCATATAATTTAAAAGCACTATTGATACGTTGATTCCACCACTGATAATTAGTTTGCTTCATATATTCCCAATTATACACAGGATTACCCCATAATTGTCCGTCATCACTAAATGCGTCAGGTGGGCAACCAGCAACTAGCTTTCTTTTATGGTCATCAGTTAAAATGAAAAGCTCAGGATTTTTCCAAACTTCAACACTATCATACGCAACGTATAATGGCATATCACCCATAATATTAATATCTTTATTTTTTGCATATGTATGTAAGCTATTCCATTGATTTAAAAACTCAAATTGAGTCCATTGCCAAAATAAATATTCATCCTCATAATTAAGAATAATCTGTTTTTCTAGTTCGGGAGAATAGTTTTTATAATCATCATCCCACAAATCCCAGGATTTATATTCATGCATAGCTTTAATTGTCATAAAGATAGCAAAATCCTTATATTCATTTGTCGATAACATAGCTTTAAAATCAGGATTATTTTTATCGAAGTTATTATATGCTTTTTTTAAGACCTTTACTTTTTCAGAAAATAATAAGCTATAATCTACACGTTCAAGGGAATAATTAAATTTTATGTGTGTATAATCGTTCTTTTTTAATAATCCTTTTTTATTTAAAATATCAAAATCAATTAAATAATAATTTAAAGCTGTAGAGGAAACAGATTGATATGGAGAATCGCCATAGTTGGTAGGTACAAGTGGTAGTACCTGCCATATTTTTAATCCTGCCTTTTCCATCCAATCTATAAATTCATAGGCAACCTTTCCAAGCGTACCTACACCATATTTTGATGGTAAAGAAGTGACGTGTAAAAGAATACCTGCATTTCTATTTTTAAGCATACTAATTATCTCCTTTTTTTTATAATCGTTTAAACCAAGTATATTTTAATATTTTTTATTTTTTATTGCAATACTTTATAATTAAATCTTGAAAATTCTATAATTAAATAGAAATATTTCGTAAAAATTTTGATAAAATAGTGAAAGAATGATTAAATAAATACAATAACTCAAGAAATCAAAATGATTAGAAGAAATGTTGAAAAAAATGAGGAATACTAATTATCTATACAGATAAATGGTATTCCTTGTAATAGATGTGGTTATGAGTGAATACTAACGTTTTTATACTAAAATCAAATTAGATATTCAATTGTTTTTTCATTCTATTGCTTTATATGCGATAATTGTTTGATATTCTTCGAGTTCAGTATTATCATTTAAAACTAAGTCTTCCTTGCTTAAGGTATCTAGATATAAAGTATATCCAGTAAAATCTATATTTTTAGTGGATGTACTTACACCATTGCTATAGGTAATACGATAGGAAACATTAGTTTTTTCATTAATAATATCATAGTATATTAAGCTACCATCCTCATTTGTTTTGATATCAATGGTTTGACATTCAATTCCGTTTTTATCAAATAAACCGATAGTTTGTTTTATAGCAATTAGTTTTTTGAAATTATTGAAGACATCAATATTCTTTATCTTCAATGAATAATCTAAAGCATTTATATCATACGATGCATTGTAAGAATTTGAATTTCCATTTTTTGTTCTTAAGAATTCTTCACCTGCTAGCATAAATGATGTTCCCTGAGAAGTAAATACTATTGAATTAGCTAAAATAGCCATTTTTTTGATTGTTTCCTCATCGCTGATACCGGCAGCCTTAATTCGATCATATAAAGTATAATTATCATGACATGTTACATAATTTATACATTTTTCAGGTTCTATTTTACTATTGGTAGTTAATATTAATCCTTTTAATCCAGACTTAATATTGTTAACATCAGCGGATGAAACATTGCTATTATTGGTAATCCAACCTTTGCTAGAATCAGAGTTTAGTCCACCTTTAATTAAAGCATCACGCATTTTATCATTGAAGCATCCATATTCATCAAAATAATCCATCGCAGCTTGTTTTGCAGCTTGATATTGACTTGATAGTGCAATATCACCACCTGCCCAAGGTTCTCCGTAGACGATGATTGAGGAATCTATATTATTATGTAGATTCTTAGTTAATTGATTCATAGTCTCTATATCATGGATACCCATTAAATCAAAACGGAAACCTCCAAGCTTATACTCACTTGCCCAGAATTCAGTAGAATCAATCATAAACTTTCTAAACATTGGCATTTCAGAAGCTGTTTCATTTCCACAGCCTGAACCATTTGAAGGACCAGAAGAGGTATATCGAAAATAATACTTTGGCATTAATACATCGAAATTGCTTTGTTCTAAACCATTAACATGGTTATAAACAACATCCATTATAATATTAATACCTGCTTTATTATATTCTTTAACTAATTGCTTAAATTCAATAATTTTTGTATAACCATTGGTTGGATCTGATGAGTAAATACCTTCTAATGAATTGTAGTTAAGTGGATTATAGCCCCAGTTAAATGTCCTATATCCAATTCTTTCATCATTAGCCTGGTCAAAGAATGGAAGAATTTGAACTGCATTTACACCCAATTCTTTAATATGGTCAAAGCCAGTAGCTACAGTGACATTTTTTTCTGTATAGGTAGTACCAGCTTCATAAAAGCCTTTATAAAGCTTTGAATTTTCGGAAGAACCACCCCATGTAGAACTTGCTGTTAGGTCAGCAATATGTGTTTCATATACTGTAAGCTCAGTTGACTTATAATTGTGAATTTTTATTTCATCCCATCCTTCAGGATTCGTTTTAGAAAAGTCAACAATCATCCCTCTTAAACCATTTAAGCCAGTTGATTTGGCATAAGGGTCAACTATTTCTTTATTCTTATATGTAGAATTATTAACGATGTAGGTATAATACTTACCCTCATAGTCACCAGTAATCGTATATTCCCAAGTGCCCTTAGCTCCTTTTGTCATATTATATTCTTTGTATTCATCATTCCCACCTAAGCTCTTTGGTGTACCAACATCATAAATTCTTAGTTTAATTAAAGAAGAAATTGGAGACCATACTCTAAAGGTTGTGTTTTCTTTCGTGTAGATGGCTCCTAATTCTCCATCATATGTATATCGCTCATCAAATTTTGGTGTTGAATATAAATATGAAATGTCTGCAGTAGCACTTAACGTTTTTGAACCAAAATTGACATTTAATGTATATTGGTCTGATATATTTGGTAATTCATCTCCTAAATTAAAAACTATTTCATTTGTAGTTTGAGAATAAATTTTATCAGTGCCAATTGTATTAGAAAATATTAATTCTTTTCCTAATACAATTTCATAACTATCAAATTTTTTATTTGTTCTAAATTTCATCTGATAACCAAGTGATTGATTATATAATAAACAAAAATAATTAATCATTTCATTTACATCTCCATTGGCATTAATATATATTGCTTTATCACCATTTTTTAAATAGATATTGTAATAACCATAGATATCCCTTTCTAATTTATTAAAATCTATAAATCGATCTGAATCTGTATCCTTAGCAGGTGATTCTGCCCATGCTTTATTTTCTTTAATTATAAATCCTAAACCATTATTTTTAATATTTGAAGAAAATTGAGAAAATTTATATCTTGCAACTAATCCATATGAATCAGTTTCATTAAATTGATAATCTGCACCATTTTTACCATTTTCCCATAGCCATAAATTCCATCTATATTTATTACCAATCATTGTGGTTTTGTTATAGTGAATAGCAAATCCTACATCCTCATTTGCTTCAGGTAATTCAGGAGCTTTTGAGGATTCATTTGCTTCTGATGAACCTTTACTACAAGATAATAAAGTGATACCTAATAAAATACATAAAAAAAAGGTAAAAAATTTTTTCATATTAAATTCCTTTCTATCTTATAATTAAAACAAAAAATAAATTATAAATATTACAATATAAATTATAAGATTATCGATATATTAGTGTTCATATTGTAGCATCTAAAACAACTAAAATCAATATTTAAAAAATATTAAAGTTTT
>JBJEFS010000080.1:0-11971 GCA_051874325.1 Anaeroplasma sp. | reverse complement strand
TATACTTGTTGAAAAGTCAACAAGTTATTTTTTTTATTTTATGATTGACATATAAATATATTTTTGATAAAATTAATAAGCATGGTTTCGTAAGAAAGGCAGGTAAATATTTATGAAAAGAACTTATCAACCTAATAAACGTAAAAGAAAAGTAACTCATGGTTTCCGTGCAAGAATGGCAACAAAGAGTGGTAGAAAAGTTTTAGCTGCTAGACGTAGAAAAGGCAGAAAACAATTAACTGTTTAATTTAATATTAGAAATTGACATAACTAGTACGACCAGAACAATTTTTTTAGATTTTTTGGTCGTATTTTTTTAGTCATTTGGAGATATTCTATGAAAAAACAATATCGCGTAAAAAAAAATAAAGAAATAGAAAATATACTTAAAGAAAAGAAATATTCCGCAAACGGATACTATTCTTTATATATTAGAAAAAACCCAGAAACCAGCCATTTTAGATATGCGATTAGTGTAGGTAAAAAAATAGGAAATGCCGTGATTAGAAATAAAACAAAAAGAAAAGTAACTGCAATAATTGACAATCTTAATATAAATTTAAATCAAGGTATAGACGTATTTATAATTGTAAAACCTAATATATTAAAAATAGATTTTAATGAAATGAAAAAACAATTGGAATATCTATTTAAAAAACAAAAATTAATATAAGGAGAAAATAATGTCTAATTTTTTCTACAAAAATAGATATAAATTTTTATTCATTGCCTTTATGTGTGTTATACTACTAGGCTTGACAAGTTGTCGTATGGATTCAAAGAATTGGTACGATAAGCCATACACATCATATGGACAAGAATGGGTAGATCTTTGGAATGGTGGAAAAGGATTTTGGAACACTTTATGGGGTTGGCCTGTTAACCTAATTTCTTATCCAATCGCTTGGATTTGTTCAAATATTGGAAAGGCTTTAGGTGGTTCTTATTTTTGGGGTATATTCTTTACAACAATCATTGTAAGAACCCTTGCATGGCCAATTTATTCAAAGCAAAATGTCATGAGCTTAAAAATGAATTTAATGCAGCCTGAGCTAAATAAAATACAGAGAAAATATCAAGGTAGACAGGATCCACGTTCACAACAAATGATGCAGGCAGAAATGATGCAATTATATAAAAAATATAAAGTTAATCCTTTAGGCTGCATAACTAATATGTTCCTACAATTCCCAATATTTATGTCTATGTACGAAGTTGTACAAAGAATAAACGCAACATCAACTACTACAATAAATGGTGCAGTTAGTGTTGAAAACTCTGGTATTTTCGCTCTAGATAATACAAAGGTATTTGGCTTCTTTGAAATGAATACTTCTTTCTTTGAAGCAACAGAAATTAAAGATAAGATTTTTGCTTTAGTTGTAGCTTTACTATTTGGTGGATTAACTCTTCTTCAACAAAAGCTTGGACAAAAGCCTCCAAAATATCAAAAACAAAGAAACACTCCTCAAACAAAGCAACAAACTGATCAACAAAAACAAATGAAATGGATGATGATAATAATGAATGTAATGTTTGTAATTATGTCATTATCATCTACTTCTCTAGCAATATACTGGTTAATTGGTGCCATTTATCAAATTTTCCAATCTCAAGTTGGTAAAAAAATAAATGAACATCAATATTATAAAATGCAAGAAAAAAATAATTTGTAATGGTGGTAGCTATGCAGAAAAAAGTCGAAATTATAGCAAAAAATACTGAAGAGGCAATGGCTGAAGCAGTAAAAAAATTACATATTTCAAGTAATAAAATTTTTATTAATGTCTTAGGTGAATTACCTGAAGGCTTAAATTGTGAAGCATTAGTCGATGTTAATTTAACATTAGAAGGTAAAAAATATCTTGAAGGAATCTTAAAAGCTTTAAATATTGGTTATCAAATTGAAGCTAGATCAGTTAATGGTGAAGAGCAAATTCATTATATTATTGACAGCTACGAGAATTCTTTATTAATTGGTGTTAAAGGTAAAACATTAGAAGCATTACAAATTTTATTACGAAATTTAATTTCTACCTATACTAAAGATCATATTATAACAACATTAGATATTGGTGGATACAGGAGCAATCGTGCACACCAGCTTGAAATACTTGCTACTAAAACAGCTAAAGAGGTTGCAAAATCTGGTGTAGCAGTTAAACTTCAACCTATGAATTCTTTTGAACGTCGTGTCATTCATGAAAAACTAGGTGATTGGCGTGATGTCTATACAGAATCAGAGGGTGAAGGCGAAAATAGAGCAATTGTTATTAAACCTAAACAAAAGTAATAATAAATTATGGTTGTAGTCAAACTACAACCTTATTTTTTTATTTTTAAATTAAATAAAAAAGATAGTTATTATAAAATGGAATATGTTGTTCTTTATTTATAAATAGAAATATGGTAAAATAGACATATGAAAAAAATTTTAAAAGTAATATTTATTTTATTTAGAAGTTTATTAATATTTATTGTGATTGGAGCCTTATCAACTGCATGCGTTAAAAACACTCAAAAAATCATACTAGTTGAACAATTTAAGTCTAAAGGAGTGTATCAAGAGGAGTTATCTACTAATAGTATAAAATACTATAAAATAGAGTCTAATGAGGTTTTACCAGCATTCACAAGCTATGGTAAGGATGCATTACCTGGGGCACCTGGTGATATTTTAGTATCAACTCAGGCAACCCTTATAAATCCTTTTGTAAGTGGATTTGTATCCTTCTTTGCTGGTGGACATGCAGCAATATGTGGTAAAAACTACCAAGATTATAGTATATTATTAAATGAATATAAATCAATAGAATCAACAGGCTTAAATGAGGGTGATAATCCAACAACTATCTTTGATAAGAGCTATTGGATTTATGATGACCCTTTTACTGAAGTTATTGGTCTTCGAGTTAAAATGACTGAGGAACAGATTGATGAAGTAATATCCCTTGCCTCATCAATAATAGGCGACCCTTATAATTACTCTTTTTTATTTGATACTACCAATAAATCATATTGTAGTGATTTGGTTTCAAAGGTGTATTCCTATATTGGAGTTGATCTTAATAAAGACGATTTTACTACTTCTATTTATGATTTAATTGTGAGCAAAGACACATATATATCATATTATCATTACTTTGATAATGATGGTGTTAAGCATATTTACTACTTGGATTAGGAGGAAAGTTATCATGGCTTATGTAGCTTTATATCGTGCATATCGTCCTCAAAAATTTGAAGATGTTGTTGGACAAGAGCATATTATTAAAACCTTACAAAATGCAATAACCTTGAACAAAGTTGCTCATGCCTATTTATTTTGTGGACCAAGAGGAACTGGAAAAACCACATTAGCTAAAATAATGGCTAAAGCCATGAATTGTATTCATGGTCCTACCAAGGAACCCTGTGGAAAATGTGAAATATGTGAAGGTATAACAAAAGGCACTATCTCAGACGTTATCGAAATCGATGCTGCTTCTAATAATGGTGCTGATGATATAAGAGCTTTGAGAGATACAGTTAAATTTTTACCAGCTGTTGGTAAATATAAGATTTATATAATTGATGAGGTTCATATGCTTTCAAATGCGGCATTTAATGCCTTATTAAAAACCTTAGAGGAACCTCCAAAGCATGTCATTTTCATTCTAGCAACTACTGAGCCTTATAAGCTTCCAAACACGATATTATCAAGATGTCAAAGATTTGATTTTCAATCTATTTCAATTGATGATATATTAAAAAGACTACGAGTTGTAGCAAATGAGGAAAAAATAAAAATAAGTGATGAAGCACTTTATCAGATTGCTACTAGTGCTGAAGGTGGAATGCGTGATGCATTATCGTTATTTGATCAATGTATTTCTTTTTCGATTAATGAGGAAATTTCTTTAGATGATGTTTTAGCTGTAAGTGGAAATATTTCTTATCTTAAAATAATTGATTTATTAGAGGCATGTATTAGTGATACTGAAACAGATGCTATTATCCTACTTGATAAGATAATAAAAGATGGAAAAGAGGTTCCTAGAATAATAAACGACATAATTCTTTTCCTAAGAGATGTATTATTATATAAAAATAATGCTATATTAGATGATAAATTAATGTTTAAAAATGATAAATTTAAGAAATTAACTAATAAGCTAACAAAATCATTAATATATAGCTGGCTTGATATTTTGAATGATGCCACAAACCAAATGCGCTTTTCAACCCAAAAACGTGCATATATCGAACTTGCAATTCTTAAGATGAATGATACTAAATTAAATGCTGATTCTACTATATCAGATAGAATAGAATCGCTTGAAAATGCAATTTCAGCCATTTATTCAAATCAAGATATACATAAACCTGATATTAGAACAACTCAGCCAATGGCTCAAACAGTTATACCTGTTAATGAAACAAAACCTATTGAATCAACAAATTCAAATAATTCAACACTAGATGAGGTTACAATTGAAGATGTTGAAAGAATAATAAATAATGCTTCTAAAACTAAAAAGGAAGAATTGTTACAAATATGGTCAAAAATTTCCGAAAAATACACTGATATTTTTACTATTCAAATATTAGTAAGAGGAAAGATTGTAGCTGTTTCTGATGATGCTTTTATTGTTGAGCTACAAGATGTAGGTTTTTGTAATCGAGTAATGCAATATGAGAATTATGTAAAAATAATGGAAATATTTAATGAATTTAATTTAAATATTAAAGATTATATTTGCATTCCTAAGGCTATATGGAGTAAAATAATTACTGACTATAAAAGTAAGTATTCTTCTTCTAACCCTAAGCCTAAGCTAGAACCAATTAACATAGGTGTTAAAAAAAGAATAATACCTTCTTCTACGAATATATCTAAGGAAGATAGTATTACAAATAAAGTTTTAGAATACTTTGAAGATAATATATTAAAAATTACGGAGGATTAAAATGAATCAACAACAAATGATGCGTTTGAAAAAAATGCAAAAACAAATGATGGAAGCTCAAGAAAAAATTGAGAATGGAATTTATACTGGTACTGCAGGTGGTGGTGTAGTTTCAGTTGAGGTAAAAGGGAATCATGAGGTAATTAGTGTTACTATCGATCCTGAGGCAGCAAAAGATGATTTAGAAATGGTACAAGATATGATTGTATTAGCTATAAATGATGCCAATAAAAAGATTGATGCTGAAAGTCAAAAGCTTCTAGGAGGCTTTGGTGGTTTATTCTAATGTATAAATATCCAAAGGCTTTATCTGACCTTATTGAATGTTATAGCAAGTTACCATCAGTAGGGAAAAAAACAGCTGAAAGATTTGCTTTATATACATTTTTTCATATGGATGAGGCTGATTTAATTGATTTTTCAAATGCTTTACTAAGTCTTTCAAATGATATTCATATTTGCCCATCATGCGGTAATATTTCTGAAAATACCTTATGCCCAATATGTTCAGATTCTTCAAGAAATAAAAGACAAATATTAGTTGTAGAAACTGTTAGGGACTTATTAACAATTGAAAGAATTAATGAATATAAAGGAATATACCATGTTCTAAATGGAGCTATAAGCTTCTCTAAGGGTATAACAATTAATGATTTAAATATTGACTCATTAATAGATAAAGCAAAAAATAATGAAATTGATGAAATAATTCTTGCTACCAACGCAACATTAGAGGGTGAAACTACCTCTAGATATATAAAGGAACTATTAATAGATTTCAATAAGATTAAAATTACAAGAATAGCTCATGGATTACCAGTTGGTGGTGATTTGTCTTACGCCGATGAAATGACAGTTTTAAAAGCATTTGAGGGTCGTAGAGAATATTAATTATTTTTTAACCATAATATAGAATGGTGATTCTATGGTTAATAAAATAAAATATATAATAAATTCTATAATAATAGGTATAATATCTGTCATAGTAATTAATTTAATTGGACAATTTTTTAATTTTAAATTACCATTTACATTATTATCTATATTATTAATTGGTTTCTTAAGAATACCGGGATTTATTATTTTATTAATTTATTTAATATTGTGAGGTTTATATGCAGGTTACTTTTCATAGTCTAGATAGTGATGAAAATAAAATATTTTTTAAGTCAGATGCTCACTATGAAAATGATTATATAGTTTTTGAAGATAAATCTTGTCAAAATACAATTATTTATTTAAAAATTGATTCTATTATCAACCTTATTAGAAAAGGTAAAGTAAACACAAATATAAGCTTTATAGAGGGAATAAAAACTGATTGTCACTATAATAATGATATTGGATTAGAATTTGACTTTCAGGTTTTAACTAATAATATAAATATAAATAAAAATAAAATAACTATTGAATATACTATGTTTTTAGATGGAAAAGAATTTTCAACACACAAAATATGGATATTATTGCAATAACTACTTGAAAAAAAACTATTTTTTTATTAAAATATAGTAGATTTCATTTTGGAGGAATTAATTATGGAAAACATTTCACAAATGTCTTTATTAGAAGTTGCTGTTAGTCTAATGGAACAAAAAAGAACAGTTCAAAACATTTATTCTTTAATAAAGGAAGTATTAGAAATAAAGGGATTAACTGATGAGGATGGTTCTATTACTACACAATTATATGTAGACATTACAACAAGCTCTAAATTCGTTTATATGGGTAATGATGAATGGAATCTAAAAATTCGCGAATCATTAGATTGGTTTGATAAAGATGGTTCTGCCTTCAATTCTAAGGATGATGAATATATTGAAGATGAAGACGAAGATGATGAGTCATTAGATGAAAATGATCTTGACGATGAAGATGATGATAATCTTGACGATGAAGATGAAGACGAAGATGATCTTGATGATGAAGATGATGATGATCTTGACGATGAAGATGATGATAATCTTGATGATTCTGATGATGAAGATGATGATTCTGACGATAAATATGATGATGAGGATTTCGAAGAGGATAAATATAACGAATATATGGATGATTATGAAGATATGTATGAAAATTAACATAATTTCACACAATTATACTGTATTTATCCCACAATTATAGGGTATACTATAGTTGTCTTAAGAGACAATATCTATCAATATACTCCCTAAATAGATAGATATCTTTTTCATAAGCAAACTATAACTCTCCCAATTTTGAGTAAAGAACAACCAAAAAGTTGTTCTTTATTCATTTTAAGAGTATAATTAATTTGAGGTGATTCTATGTATAAGATTGCATTAGTTGAAGACGAAATAAATTTACTAAATTTAGTCTCAAAATACTTAATTAATGAAGGATATGAAGTCGTAACCTTTGATAATGGTGAAGATGCTGAAAAAAATATAACAGATAGTATTCATTTATGGATATTAGATATTATGCTACCTGGAAATGTCACTGGATATGACCTAATTAAAAAAATAAGGAGTCAAAATCCCTCTAAGCCCATTATTTTCACTTCTGCAAGAGATCAAGATATTGATAAGGTTATGGGACTTGAGCTAGGTAGTGATGATTATGTTGCAAAGCCTTATAGTATTAAAGAGCTTATGCTAAGAGTTAAAAATTTATTAACTAGATCCTATGATTTTACTGTAAAAACCAAAAATAAAGTTGAATTTTTCGCAACGTATGAAATTGATTATGATAAAAGAATTGTTAAGGAAAATGGTAATGTTATAACACTAACATCTAGAGAATTTGATTTATTAACTCTTTTACTTGAAAATAGATCAAAGGCTTTATCACGTGATACAATACTTGATACTATTTGGGGAATGGATTATTATGGTAGTTATAGAGTTGTTGATGATCTATTAAGAAGGTTAAGACAAAAAATGCCAAATATCGTCATTGAAACGATATATGGCTATGGATATAGATTTATTGTATGAAAAAAATTAATATATCCTCCCAACTTCTTATCCTATTTTTTACCATATTGTTAATCGCCTCATGTGCCTTTACATTGACAACAATTACATTTGTCTCTACAATAGCTGATAAAGAGGTATATTCAAGATTATCCACTTATGCATATTTAATTAATAATCAGTCAATTTCTAATGATAAGCCTTATGATTTCCCAGATATGAGAGTCGGATATTATATTAAACTAAATCAAAATACAACCGTAAATAGTAATCTAGAAAATTATATTACTATAGAGCAATTAAATGAATTATTAATTAAAATAAAAGAAAAAAGAGGAAACAATTCTTCACCTTCATATATGGCTAGAGGTTCCTTTATAAATAACGACGACAAAATATATTATGTATGTAAGACTGAAAATAATTTAAATACCTATACTATCATATTTACTGATGACACATATTCTACTGAATTAGTAAAAACAGTTGGTTTTAGAATAAATATTATTTTCTTTTTAATAATTCTTGTTGCAGTATCTGCAATATATCTATGGAGTAATAATTTTGCAAGACGTATTCAAAAAATACAAAATCATATTTTAGATTTACCAAAAAATAAATATGAGAAAACATATAAAGATGATTCCTTGGACGAAATCGGTGAACTTTCAAGGTCAGTAGAGCTTATGCGTGAAGAAATAAATCATAACGAAAAGACAAAGCAAGAAATGCTACAAAACCTTTCACATGATTTTAAAACTCCAATTGCCGTAATAAAATCTTATGCAGAAGCACAACAAGATGGCATGGCTGGAGAGGAAGCAACAAAAGTAATTATTTCACAAGCTGAAATACTAAGAAAAAAAGTAAATCGTTTATTACAATATAATTCTTTAGAATACCTTGAAAAGGACAAAGAATTTGAGGAAGTATCTATGAATGAAATAATTAATGAAATAGTTGAAAGCTATCGTTATCAGACAAATCTAGAATTTCAATTAGACTTATATGATAATATATCATTTTTAGGATACAGAGAAAACTGGTATACTGTCGTAGATAATATTATAGATAATGCAAAAAGATATGCTAAAACAAAAATTAAGATTGTCTTAAGAGACGGAAGATTGAGAATTTATAATGATGGTGAACATATCGATGAACAATTCTTAAATAGTATCTTTAAACCTTATGAAAAAGGAAGTAAAGGCCAATTTGGATTAGGTATGTCAATTGTCAAAAAGACGGTTAATTTCTTTAACTATAATTTAAAAGTAGTAAATGAAGAAATCGGTGTTTCATTTATTATTGAAAAATAAATTTAAAGCCAAGCTATATAGCCTGGCTTTTTTATTAATTATTAGACAATAATTCAAGTTCATTAATTATATAATTCAGTTTTAAAGATATTTTATTAGAATCATAAATATTACCTATATCCCTACATATAGATAGATCTATATCAAAATTCTCATTTAAGATATCAACAACCTCAGAACCAGATCTATTGTTTTTTATGCAAAATGAGGTAATATCGTCTAAAACATTTAATATATCAATTAGATTTGACTCTGATATCTTGACTTCTTTTTTTAAATTTTTAAAATCATTTACAACTATTCCCTTGGAATACATATTTGTTAAAAGCATACGACTTTTATTTATATCTTCTGAATTTCTAAATATTGAAAGTGCATAATAATCCTTGTTTTCAACTTTAATAATTTTAATAATATCTTCTAATTTTTTTCTATCTATATTTTGATCTATATATTTTTTTTCATTATCTGATATCTTATTACGCATATATTTCCAAATTATAGTTTTGATATCTAAATTACTCTTCAACCAATCATATGTAATTTCACTGGCATTATTTATTTTTAATAGATTATTCATAATTTTCACCTCTTCTATTTTTGGAGTCTAATGATTTTATATTATAGTCTATAAAAGTTTCATGATAATTCCTTCTAATTTTATTTCTATTCTTTTCTTTAGATATTATTAACGCATATTTTTTAGTCAAAGTATAATATTGACTTTTTTTATTAGTGGGAATATGAAATTTATAAATAAAATCAAAACTACTAATTTCTTTTAATTTATTGGCTAAATTTGAAGTTGAAACATCCAAATTTCTTGCAATATCCTTTTGAGTCATAGCACCATTTTGATTTAACAGATTAAAAAGCTTATGATAAAATTCTTTATCATAATATTCAAAAAAAATATGATTTTTATTTTCTTCTTTATTTATACTATACAAGTATTTTGATATAAAATCAAAAACTATCATATTATATAATTCATCTGAGAAATTAATTTCATCAAAATAATCATCAATTATTAGATTAATAGTTTTAAAATCATTAACTAATTTAGATAAATTTTTTTCTTTTATCTCAGCAATTTTTTCGACAAAAAGTATTAATTCGCTTTTATTCATTGAAATTAAATCATTTTTTGAAATTGATTGAATGGACAAACTACTAATTGAATTAGATTTCATAATTTTTTCCCTCTCTGTTAATAATTTTTACTTTAATTTTATTATCATCAAAAGATAAAAATTTAATAACAAATTTTTCATCTTTCTTTTTACAATTAATTATAAAATAACAATAATTAGAATTACAATTTTTATAATCATTACATTCGGTATTATATAGTATAGTTTTAGATAAATTATTAGAATGTTCATTTGTATAATTACCAATGTGCATATTTACAATATTATCATTATTTTTGTCTAAACTAGAACAAGAATTTCCAACTATAAGAAGCCTTTTATACATTGAAAACTGTGGTATTCGATCAATAAAATCTGATGTTATGAGTGAATATGATTGAACAATTACAATATCTAGATTTAATTCTTCAATCAGTTCATTAACAACTTTTTCTAAAAAATCTTTACATATTAGGATCCCCAATCTCCCAATCCCATTAATATTTATAACAATGATTTTTCTTATATCAGAATTAATTCCCTCGATAAATTTTGATGTTACGGCAGGAAAATTTTTATATATAGTTTCTTTTTTTCTATGATCGAATTGGTATGTAAAAATATCTGTTTGATTATAAGTTTTACCATCTTCTGAATAATGATATGATGGACTTATTATTAAATTTGTAACATCATTACAGTATTTCTTAATTATATTGCTCAAAGCTTTTGAACCATTTACTTCTGGTCCAAATATAATATTACATCTCTTTTCATTTGCTAAAAATTTAATTTTATTTATATAATGATAATCATCTTTTGAAATTCTACATCTATTAGGAAAATAACATCCAGTTTCATTTAATTCATAATCCAAATCAACATTACTATAGGGACAATATGCTATTTTAATTTCTTTGTGATACATATCAATATATGTAGAAATCAATTTTACATCTTTTCTAAAAAAATTATTTTTAACAAATATAATCATATTCTGAAACAAACTAAAAACAGAATCTAATCCATTTGAATTACGATTAATAGACGTATAGGACGAATATATTTCAACTGTATCTGTATTAATAGTATTTAATGGTTTTCCATTATAAGCACAGAATTCAATATCTTCATCATCAATACTAATATCAAGAGAATATAAATATCTAATAAATAATATTATTATGTTATCATTTAATTCCATCTCATCAATTTTATTAATTTCATTAAAATTATCATCTATATTAGTATTCTTTGTTATCTTATCAAAATTAATATCTATTAAAGATTTTATTTCAGATTGACTTTTCTTTTTTTTCACAAAAATTAAATCAATAATTCTTGCTCCCAAATCAAAATATTTACCTTGCATTATCTATCCCTCCAATATTATTATATCATTTTTATGAATAATTTCTATATTTTTGATATAAAAAATGAATAAAAAGTGAATAATTTTGTATATTCTCAATATAATATTAGACAGAATAATTTTTTAATTAGAAAGTATATGATTTTAATTTAAATTCTTTAATTTTAAAATATATGATTTTAAATCAATAAAAAAATAAATCTTGATGACAAAAAAAGGCAGTGACTTAGATGCAAGTTACTGCCTTTTATCTCCTCAT
>JBJEFS010000079.1:0-2762 GCA_051874325.1 Anaeroplasma sp. | reverse complement strand
AATCAATATTGTTGAACTCATCGTTTGTAGCATTAATTATGGTCTTTAATTCTTGTATTCTAGCAGTAAGAGTAGTATTTTCATCAAGGGAGTTGATGAACATGACTTCTTTATTGAAGATTTTTTCATCACTAAATAATGGATAACAATTGAGAGAGTTATTGTCGAGGCAATAGATTTGCAACATGTTCTTGAATCACATGCTATAGCTTTATATAACAAAGAATCAGAGGAAACCAGAAAATATATTAGACCAATTGTATTATTTCAGGCTCAACCAAAATCGGATAAAGACAATGTAACCTTTGATAAAATTAAACAAAATTTAATAGATAGTGGTATCCCTGCTGAACAAATCGCAATTAAAACTGCTAATAAGAATGAAATAGCTGGCGTTGATTTAATGTCACCGAACTGTCCAATTAGGTATATTATTACCGTTAATGCATTAAAAGAAGGATGGGATTGTCCGTTTGCATATATTCTTGCATCATTAGCTAATAAAACATCTAAGGTAGATGTTGAGCAAATATTGGGAAGAATATTGAGGCAACCTCATCAAAGAGAATACACTGATAAAATATTAAATATGTCTTATGTTTTATCATGTTCTAATGATTTTAATGAAACATTAAAAAGCATTGTTGTGGGGTTAAATTCTGCTGGATTTAGCAAAAATGATTGTAGAGTTATTAGTGAAAAAGAAGAAATCCAGACACAATCAACAAATACTCCAATTACTATATTTGATAATCCAACTATTGATAGTAATGATGTAGCTGAAGTAGACGATACTATTTTCAACATAGATTATATTTCACAAGAAATAAAGAAATCACTAATTAGTTCTCCTCATACAAATACTGATAGTCAAAGAGTTGCAGTATTTGATAATAGCAATGTTACTACCAGTGGTAATGAAAATATATCGCAAATGTTGGATGATGCTATTAGTCAAAGCAATCAGTATGATAGTCAAATAGAAACTGCTAATAAGGAAGGATTGTCAGGAGTCGCTCCTGAATTAACTGAGCATATGAACAACTTTAAGATGAACACAACTTATACTGATTTTATTTCTACTATAAAAATTCCTCAATTCTTCCATAAGGTTGATGGTGGTTTGTTTGAGGATGATAATGAAACATTAATCAATAAAGATGATTTAACTGATGGTTTTAAGTTATCTGATATTTCATTACCTAGGGATTTAATAGGTTCAGCAGATAATGTGTATAAGATTGACGTTATTACTAATGATGATGGAAGTTACGCAAAACAATATGCTCTAGGGAAAAATGATAGTGAGGAATTTAAGAAGTATCTTCAATTGATACCCGAAACATCAAGAATTAATGCGTGCAAGAATCAAATTATTGCTGATCTTAACAAGAAATTTAATTGTGTCGGATACAATGATTTAGTCAATTATATCGGAAGAATATTTGATGGCATGAAGGAAGATGAACTAGCAGAAGTTCAATCAAATATTATGTCAGTAAGTTATAAGATAAAGAATCATATTGAAAATGAAATTGACGAATATAGAATATTGCATTTTAAGGAATTATTGGAAACTGACTCGATTTATATAAAAGATAGTTATGAATTTCCAAAAATAATTCATCCAAATTCTAATATGAGTTTTTATCCTCAAAGCTTATACAATGAAGAAGATGATAATTTAACTGATGTAGAAACTGCATTTATTTCTAAAGTAGCTAGTTTAGATAATGTATTGTGTTGGCACAGAATAATTGAAAGAAAAGGTTTTTATATTAATGGATTTATCAATCATTATCCTGATTTTATTGTTTTTACTAAAAAAGGAAAAATAATATTAGTAGAAACAAAAGGTGAGCACCTTGCAAATGATGATTCAAAGAGAAAACTGGAATTAGGAAAGATATGGGAGAATAAAGCAGGATCGTCAAAATACAGATATTATATGGCATTTTTGAAAAATCCAATGAATGCTGAAGGATCATATCAAGTCGATAAGTTAGTTGAAATTATTAGGAATTTATAAGGATATGAAGGATATTATTATTGATTCATTTGATGATTTAGTTAACAAATTATCAACTTTACTTAATGAGGAAAATATATATAGGGGATATAATCGATTAGAGGAATTGTATCCTGTATTGTTTAGAAAAGAGTATTATAAAGAAAATAAAGAAGAAATGAAATGTCTTGAAAGAGATCTTCTTTCAGAATTTGAAAAATATGCAATGGCTTATATCTCTCCGCTAAATGAGATGGAATTTTTAGCATATGCTCAACATTATGGCTTACCAACAAGATTATTAGATTTTACATACAACCCTTATATTGCATTGTTTTTTGCTATTAATGATGAAAAAACAGAAGATGGGTATTATAAAATTATTGTATGTCCTAAGGAAAAATGCACGGAAATAGATGTATTTCATAACCCTAGTAGGTATCAGATTTATAAAATGAAAACAAATAAAATGAGCCCGTTTGATTATTATGAAAAAACTTCATATTCCACACAGTTGTGCAAAAGATTTAACGAATGTGGTTATTCAGATAATATAATGATTATTGAACCTAACTTTGGCAACATTCGTATTTTAATGCAACAAGGACTCTTTGTAATAGCTAGAAATTATGATAAGAATTTTTTTCTTGAAACATTAATCAATAATTCATATGTCATAAAAATTAATAACTCATTGAGTGTTAATGTTATTATAAAAGTAATCAAATATGCTCATTTAGAAATAAGCAATTAT
>JBJEFS010000078.1:0-2770 GCA_051874325.1 Anaeroplasma sp. | reverse complement strand
ATTAAACCTTAAAGAAGGAGATTGTATAATCTTAAGTACAATTTGATTATACTAGAGAGAAAATATGAATAAAAAAGACCCATTCGGAAACCCAGATGGCTCACAAAGTGATTTGGAAATTGTTAGTAAAGAGTTTATTTCAGTTAATCCTTCATCAATTTCCTCTGCATTTGATTTTGAAAAAGAAAGAATTCGATTTATTATAGGATGCAAAGGTTCTGGAAAAACCCACTACATGAGGATTTTGCAACAAAAATTAAAAGCAAATGAATCCGTAGTTTATGTTGATGATATCAAAAATGTGACTGAAGGAACTGAAGAAGTTTTTAAGTTCACTAATCTATATATTGGGAAAAATACAAAAAGAATTAATGTAGAAAGTGAGAAGTGGCAAGAAATATGGACAAAATCCATTTATGTTTCCATAGTAACAAATGCTTTATATAATAATGCATTAATTGAGTATTTAGATGCTTCTGATATTGAGGAATTAGAGAATTGTAAAGAAAAACTTTTTAGGTTTTTGCCAAAAGGGAGATATGATATCTTTTCTGCTTTACTATGTTTAATAAATGAGTTTAACACCTATAACCAAATGAATTCTTTTCTTAAACATGCAGAATGGAATAATTTAAAGCATCTTCTACAAGATATTATTTTGAAGAAATTGCCACCTATTTACTATTTTTTAGATTCTATGGACGATGCATATGATAATATGCCTCAATATTGGCAATTATGTCAAAAAGGAGCATTTTATGCAGTAATGTATTTTTTAAGAGAGAATGTTATTAGAGAAAAGATTCATATCGTATTAGTAATTAGAGATACAATTTTTATGACAATAGCTCAAAGTGACCATGTTACAAAAATATGTAATGAATCCCACATTTTTTCATTACTTTGGAATAAACAATCACTAGAATATTTTATCAAAGAAAAGATAAAAAGATTAGATGATTGTTATTTTTTAGGAGATTATATTAATAATGGAAAAAACATTCAAACATGGTTAGGTAAAGAAAAAATAAAATCGAACTTTTTTAATAAAGAACTAAAAATAATTGACTTGATAATATCTATGGTTCGGCCTGCTCCTAGAGATATTATCGTTGTATGTAATGCATTGTCAACTATAAGAAGAAAAATTGAAGAAGATGAATCGTTTGACATTGATAAAGGAATAAATAAGGTGATTAAAGAAAAGGCATTGGAGATAGGTAGAGAGATAATCTCAAACTGTGCAAAACAGATGAGAATAGAATCTATGCCAACTACAGCTGGACGTGACAACTATTCAGATTATTATACAGCACAAATAGATGACTTTGCAACTGATGATCCGTATTATGAAAAATTGGTTGAAATCCTTTCAAATTTAGATAAGTATATTTTATCTAAGGATGATTTAAAGATGATTCATGAACACGATGATAAAGAATTGACAGGTTTAACAATTTTGGATATATTATGGCAAAATAGGGCTATAGGATTTTTCCAAGATGATGAAGCTATTTTTTATATGCAAAATGGAAACTCCTCGAGAAAATTTCCAGAAAATAAGAAAACTATATTTATTTTACCAGCAGTATTTTTGAATATATTGGAAAGAAAGGAATAAGAAAATGAAACCTATAAAAGAAATACAATATGAAAGTTGGGTAGATTTTAAAACTAATATATATGATGATTTAGAAGAAATTTGCAAAGATAGCTATTTATTTAGAGGTCTTTCAAATGAAAATTATGAATTGATTTCAACATTTGATAGATTGTTTTCGACGAAAACATATGAGGAAAGAAATCGTATTTTTAATTCAATTGTAGATGATTTTTTTAACTCGTGTTCTCAAAAGATGGAAAAAATAGAAAAGTTAGATGAAAGTGGTAAAATTGCATTTGCAAGGCATTATGGTTTGCCCACAAGATATTTAGATTGGAGCAAAAGTATTTATGTTGCAGCATTTTTTGCTTTTGCATCTATTGATATGCAAGATATGGACGGACACGTAGTTATATATGCATTGGACAAAACAGCTAATATAATAAATGAAGTTAGTGGCATAAAGATTGTAATGCCTAAAAACGATTATAATTATCGCCAATATAGTCAACAAGGAGCATATACGGTTCTTAATTCTTTTCATAAATCAATAGAAGATTTTTTATTAAATGCTATGGATTTAATAGATAAACCAGTGCTTTACAAAATATATATACCTAAATCTGAGTTTTATAATGCATTAAAAGATTTAAATTTTATGAATATAAGTTATAAAACATTACAAGATGACTTTGAAGGTTATGCTAGAACAGCGGTTTTAAATTATATGATTAATTCACATTATAATAATTAAAATCTCAATTTCAAGGAGATTAAAACTCTATTTGTTTTGAAGCAATATAATGAGTGGTTTTTTATTATTTTTGACTCGGTTTTATATCTAAAAATAATATCTTTTTTAAGGTTTATGGTGTCGAACTACCTATTTTCAGTCAATTCTCATTAAGATTGGTATTATTTTAGCTAGCCTAACCTATTATAGATGTATTATTTAAGTTGGCTGTTAATGTTATTATAAAAGTAATCAAATATGCTCATATAGAAATAAGCAATTATGCTTATCTAATGAGCTGAATTGATTACTTTTTTATGCTTATTAAACTTTTTGCAATTAAAAATATATAATACTATATGTATTATATTGTTTGAGATGTTCTATTTGTAAAATACCATTGTTATTGAACCTATCATATGTTAAAATATTCA
>JBJEFS010000077.1:0-12353 GCA_051874325.1 Anaeroplasma sp. | reverse complement strand
ATGATAGTCAATTTAAAAAAAATATAAATTGCTAATTTTATATAAAATTGTTATAATACCACTAATAGGGGGATTATTTTATGAAATTGTTTTTGATTAGAATAATAGAGTATATTATATCATTTGTATTATGTTTGTTTTTGTTCTTTAATTTTGACGTTGATGGAATAATTCTTCATCCATATTTGAAATGGATTCCTATGACATTAATGATAATAAATATTATTTTAATAGCTATTGAATTTAGAAAATCAAAGCCACTATTTAGATTAGTATTCTCGATTATATTTTTATTTAACTGTATAATAATTGGTATAACCTCAATTGAATTACTTAATTTGTTTGTTTGTATATATGGCTTATTTTACTTAATTTTTATTTGTGTTTCGGTTGTAAAAACAAATATAGATTTTGTAAAGGAAAATAAAAATAAAAAGGAATTAGCAATAGGTATTTACTCTAGAAAACAATTAGTAAAAAATAATATTAGCATTTTTGTTACAAGTATTGTTTTAACTTTATTTGGAATATATTTATGGTATTTTTCAATCTTAAAAATTTGGGCAATTATAGTTTTAGCTATTCTCTTTTTGTTCATAACAATTATTATATTTTCGATTAAAAATGATCCAGTAATTAAACTATTAAATAATGCTAATAGATTTGGCAAATTAAATGAATTATTAGAAGGAATAAATGATTTAAAGAAAAATAATATACATTCTGAAACTCTTAATTATTTGAACATTATTGAGGCAAATTATACAATTCCTAAGGATAAAGATAAAGCTTTAGAAATATTTGATAAAGTGTTTGAGCCTAGCAAGAAGCAATATAAAATTAATTATTATGTAGTTCAAATAATTATGAATATAAATAATGAAGAATTTGATGAGGCAATAGAAAATATAAATAAATTGAAAATTAGGTTTCCTAAACTGAAAAATGCAAAGCAATATGATAATTTGATTAAAGCATATACGCATCCGGAAGAAATTAATCCATTGGAATTATTCAAATTAGATGTTGATCTACTTTTTTCAAAATTAGTAAATATATATTCATTAATGAATTATTATAAGCGTATAAATGACATTGAAAATGCTAAAAAATATGCTAAATTAGTGCTTGCTGAATGTAAAGAGATGGATTATTACCAACAACAAGCAAGAATTATTTTAGGTGATGATGATGAAAACAAAAATATTAGTTTGTAGTAGTAGTGGTATTAGTGATATAAGTTCATCTAATAATATAGCGATTATTCCAAATATTATTGAATTCTCCTCTGACGAGAAGTATCTTGAATATATAGAACTTTTACCGGCTGCCTTTTTTAATAGAATGAGTATAGATCAAGCCCAAAATCCAAATGTGACTTTTGTAGGAAAGGAATATATTTTAAATAATATTAATCATTATATTTCTTTAGGATATGATCAATTTTTATTCATTATTACTAATGCAATTTTTAATTATTCTAATATAATAAGTTCCATAATGGATGAAATTAAAGTAAAATACTATATTTATGACTCGTCAATAATATCCTATCCATTATCTTATGTTGTCTTAGAGGCAGAAAAAAAGTTAAAAAAGTGTGATAATATAAATGAGATTATTAAAGAATTGGATGCTATCACTTACGATTCAAATATTTATTTTTTTTCACCGACTAAGGATGATTATTACAATTTATTTGATAATGATATTAATTTCTCTGGTAAGGTATATAAATATGCTAATGATTCATTCAATTTATTGAAAACAAGTAAAAATGCCTTTACATATTTTTTGAATTCATTTTATAACGATGTTCAGTATAACGATTTTATTCCTTTCATTATATATACACATGAATCATCAAAATATTTTAAATATATTAAAAAATGTATTATGGACCTATTTCCTAATATTAAAAAAATAGATTCATATCAATTGGCTCCATCTCTAGCAGTCAAATATGGCTATAATTTATATGGTATAGGCTATATTATAAAATGATGAAAACTTGAAAAAAACATTGAAATGTGGTATCATCAATAGAAATAAAATATGTATTGTTAAATTGATAAGAATTCTCCAAAATATTATCTACCTACTTTAGTAGGTAAAGCTATATCGTATTTTATAAAAGCTTAAAATTAAAATGTCCTTTGTGACTATTTATGACTTTTAAGTTGTATGAAAGGAATGTGAGATTATTATGATAATTAGAGCAAAACAAAATATAACAGAAAATGAGTTAGAAAACTTAAATAAATACTTTATTGAACGTGGATATCAAGTAAATATGATATCCGGAGAAACCTTTAAAGTATTTGGTATAATTGGAGATACATCTAAGCTTGCAGAAGAAGATCTTTATTCTCTACCAGGTGTAGGTGAAGTAACAAGAATTCAATCTCCATACAAGAAGGCATCTAAAATTTTCCATCCAGAGCCAACAATAATTGACGTTAATGGAGTTCAAATTGGTGGTGGAACATTTACAGTAATTGCTGGACCATGCTCAGTTGAAAACCATGACCAGATTGTTAGTGTTGCCAAAGATGTTAAAAAATCAGGTGCTAAGATATTGAGAGGTGGAGCTTTCAAGCCTAGAACTAGCCCGTATTCTTTTCAAGGATTAGAACTTGAAGGTCTTGACTTGTTACTGCAGGCTAAGAGGGAAACGGGATTACCTATTATTACCGAGCTTATGAGTGAAGATATGATTCCTGAATTTGTTGATAAGGTAGACATTATTCAGGTTGGAGCTAGAAATATGCAAAATTTCCATCTTTTAAAAGCATTAGGTAAAATTGATAAGCCGATTCTATTGAAACGTGGTTTATCAGCTACAATTGAAGAATGGCTTATGGCTGCTGAATACATTATGGCTGGAGGGAATAATAAAGTTATTCTATGTGAAAGAGGTATTAGAACTTTTGAAAAATACACACGTAACACATTAGATTTATCTGCTGTTTTAGCAGTTAAGGAATTATCACATTTACCAGTTATTGTTGATCCATCACATTCAGCTGGCAAATGGAATATGGTTGAAGGATTATCACAAGCTGCTTTAGCTGTTGGTGCTGATGGAATAATCGTTGAAGTGCATAATGACCCTGAGCATGCATTATGTGATGGTGCTCAAAGTTTAAAACCAAAGAGATTTGATTCAATGATGAATAAATTAAGACAAATTGCACCAATTGTTGATAAGAAGATGTAGTATGAAGGTATTAATTGTTGGATTAGGCTTGATGGGAGGAGCTTATGCTTATAGGCTATCTAAAAAAGGATACATAGTATATGGCTCTGATATAGACTCACAAGCTATTAGTTATGCAAAGAATAATAATTATATTATTGATGGCGATGTAGATTGTCAAAAATTTATCTCTATGGTTGATTTAATAATTTTAGCAATATATCCACAAGCAATTATTAATTTCCTAAGAAAGTACAAGCATTTATTTAATGATAATCTTTTGATTACAGATATCTGTGGAGTTAAATCATCATTTATATCTGAAGCTACTGAATTATCAAGACCTGCTTGTTATTTATCTCACCATCCTATGGCTGGTAGAGAAAAGGTAGGTATTTTATATTCAAAGGAATGTGTATTCGAGGAAGCTAATTTTATTATCACAACATATAATGGTTTATATTTTGATAAGATTGAGATTTTAAAACAATTAGCTATCGATTTAGGTTTTAAAAGAATATCTACAATTGATTATACTAAGCATGATTCAGTTGTTGGTTTTACTAGTCAGTTAACTCATGCGATTGCGGTGTCACTTGTAAATAGCGATCATGCCGATGATACTAAAAATTATATTGGCGATTCTTATCGGGATCTAACAAGAATTGCAATGATTAATGATGATTTGTGGAGTGAATTATTTTTAGAAAATAAAGAAAATCTTTTTAAGCATATTGAATCATTTGAAAGTGAACTTGATAGGCTTAAAATTGCATTAAAAAATAATGATAAGGAAGTTTTAAAGGATATCTTTAAATCGTCAACAAAAATTAGAAAAGAGATGGAAAAGTGAGAGAACTAAAAATACAGTTGAAAAATACTAATTATGACATAATTATAGAGGATGGCTTACTTAACCGTCTCTCTTTTTATATAAAAAAAGTTTATAAAAATAAAAGAATCTATGTTATTACTGATGATAATGTTTTAAAATTATATCTAAATAAAGTTATTTCAGTATTGTCAGAGGATTATTCAGTTGATTATGTTGTTGTTCAGCATGGTGAAGAATCTAAGTCGTTAGCTACATATGCTTATGTGTGTGAGGAACTATTAAAAAAGGATATAAGAAGAAATGATTTACTACTTGCTTTAGGTGGTGGTGTTATTGGTGATTTATGTGGATTTGTAGCTGCTACTTTGTATAGAGGTATTCCATATATTGGTGTTCCAACAACATTATTAAGCCAAATGGATTCTTCAATTGGTGGTAAAACAGGTGTTGATTTTTATAATAGAAAAAATATATTAGGTGCGTTTAAACAGCCACTTATGGTATTAATTGATCCTCAAACACTAAATACCTTGGAGAGTAGAGAATTTAACAATGGTATGGGAGAGCTTATTAAACATGGAGCTATTGGTAATAAATATTTATTAGAGATGCTTTTAAAAAAGCCTCAAATTGATGAAAATATTATTTTTCAAAGCTTAAGTGTAAAAAAGAAGGTTGTTGAACTTGATGAATTTGATCTAAATGAAAGAATGACCTTGAATTTCGGACATACATTTGGACATGCTATTGAATTAAAATATGGATATAAACATGGTGAGGCAGTTTCAATTGGTATGCTTATGGCAATAAATATGGGCGTTAAAATGGGGATTACTCCAGTAGAATGCTATGACTGTATTTATAATATTTTAAAGCTTTATGATTTGCCAACGTTAGAATATGATTATATTGATTATTTGAAAGATGTTGTTTATGATAAAAAGAATATAGCAGGAACAATTAATTTTATATTTTTAACTTCTTTAGGTGAATGCACTATTTATAAATTATCTGAAGAGGATATTAGGAGGATTATTGATGAAAGTAATAATTAAGCCAACAAAATTGCATGGTGATGTTATAATACCACCTTCAAAGAGCTTATCACATAGAGCAATAATTGCTGCTGCTCTTGCTGATGGTAAAAGTATCATTTCCAATGTTTTATATTCGAAGGACATAATTGCAACTATTAACGCAATGAGAGCCTGTGGTGCTAAAATTACTGAATATAGTAATTATCTAGAGATTGTTGGAAGTAAAGTTATTAGAGCTAATAATATGATTGATGCAAATGAATCAGGTTCAACTATTAGATTTATGATACCTATAGCCTTGGTTGATGATAGTCCAATAACATTTATCGGACATAATCATTTAGTTAATAGACCTCTCGATGCTTATTTTGAAATATTTGAAGCACAGAATATTGACTATGAAAGAGGAGAGAGCTATCTTCCATTAACTGTAAAGTCAGGATTGAAGCCTGGAGTATTTAATATAAGAGGAGATATTTCTAGTCAGTTTATTACAGGTTTATTATACGCGCTACCACTATTAAATGGAGATAGTATTATAAATATTACAACTGATTTGGAATCAAAGGGTTATGTTGATTTAACAATTGATATGCTCAATCGATTTGGTATAGAAATTATTAATAATGATTATAAAAGCTTTAATGTTAGAGGGAATCAGCATTATAAAGCTTGTGATTATACTATCGAAGGAGATTATTCTCAATCTGCATTTTTTTTAGTTGCAGATTGCTTGGGTGCAGATATTAATTTATTAGCGATGAATATAGATTCACATCAGGGCGATAAGAAAATTTTAGCTGATTTAAATGATTTTGGAGCTAACTCTAGTTTTACAAATGATACTTTAAAGGTTGTAAATTATGATTTAAAGCCTGCAATAATCGATTTTTCTCAATCACCTGATTTAGGACCAGCTCTTACTGTTTTAGCATCACTTATTGAAGGAAAAAGTGAGTTTATAAATGCAGCAAGATTAAGAATAAAGGAATGTGATCGCATTACATGTATGCGAGAAGAATTAGTTAAACTAGGAGCTAATATTATTGAAAAAGAAGATGGAATGGTAATTAATGGTGTTAAAGAGTTAACTGGTGGAATTGTTGACTCTCACAATGACCATAGAGTTGCTATGTCACTTGCAATGGCATCATTAAGGGCTACATCCGATATTACTATAATGAATGCAGAATGTGTTTCTAAATCTTATCCTCATTTTTGGAACGTATTTGAGAGTTTAGGAGGTAAAATAATATATGAAAACTAAACTAGAAGAAGCAAGAGAAATAATTAATGAAGTCGATAAAGAAATGATTTCTTTATACATTAAAAGAATGGCTGCTGTAAGAATGGTTGCAGAATATAAAATGGAAAATGGTATACCTGTTTTAGATAGTATCAGAGAAGATTCTATAAAGAAAAGAAACCTTGAAATATTAGCCAATAAATCATTAGAGGAGTATTATTTAACTTTTTTTGAAGGTGTTTTGTCATCATCAAAGGCATATCAAAAAGAATTATTAGAAAAATTTAAGGAACAAAAATGAGAAAATATGCATTAATAGGTGCTAAATTATCTCATAGCTTTTCACCAATCATTCATAAAGAGATTATGAATGATATGAATGTGGATGGCAGCTATGAGCTACTTGAGTGTAAACCATTTGAACTAGAAGGAATAATTAATAAATTAAGGACTGGTGAATATTCAGGCTTTAATGTTACAATACCATATAAAAAGGAAGTTATTAAATATATAGATGAATTATCCACAGAATGTCAGAAAATAGGTAGTGTAAATACTATTAGTTTAGTTGATGGAAAAATAGTAGGATATAATACAGATTATTATGGATTTTATCAAGAATTAATTCATTTTAAGGTTGAAGTAAAAGACAAAAATTGTTTTGTGTTAGGTAATGGTGGAGCTTCTCTTGCTATATGTCAGGTTTTGAAGGATCTCGGTGGTAATGTCACAGTTGTATCAAGAACCCCAAGTGATAATATGATTTCATATGAGGATTTGATTGAAAAGAGTATAGATGTATTAGTAAATACAACACCAGTTGGAATGTATCCTAATATTAATGATAGTCCTGTAAATGAAGGTATTGTGATAAAGGCTGATTATGTTATTGATATTATTTTTAATCCACGTATTACTAAATTTTTAAGCTATGCTAATTCTCATATGGATGGACTTTATATGTTAGTTGGTCAAGCTATAAAAGCAGAAGAAATATGGCAACAAAGGAATTACAATGGTGAATTAAATTATTTAGTTAAAAGAATTGAGGAAAAGGTCAATGAATAGTTTCGGTAGATTATTTAAAATAAGTATTTTTGGTGAAAGCCATGGTGATAGTGTCGGAATTGTAGTCGATGGTGTTACACCAGGAATAGAATTATCAGAAGAGGATTTTCAGTCTGATTTATCAAGAAGAAAATCTGGGGGATTAGGAACAACACCACGTGTAGAAACTGATCAGATTCATATTGAAAGTGGTGTGTTTAATGGTTATACAACAGGAGCACCAATTTTATTAAGATTTCAAAATTTAAATACTGTAAGTAAGGATTATTCGAATTTAGTAACTCAACCTCGTCCTTCTCATGCTGATTTTGTGGCTAATAAAAAATATAGTGGTTATAATGATTATCGTGGTGGTGGTCATTTTTCTGGAAGACTAACTCTTGGTTTAGTTTCGGCTGGTGTAATAGCTAAAAAAATGCTAAAAACAGTAAGTTTTAGTACAAAACTAATTAATTTAAATGGTTGTACTGATCAAAGTCAATTTCAAACTATATTAAAACAAACAGTTGAAGCTAAGGATAGTGTTGGTGGTATTATTTCCATTTCAGCAACTGGAGTTCCATTTGGTCTTGGTGAACCATATTTTGATTCATTAGAATCAACTATCGCCCATTTATTATTTTCGATTGGTGGAGTTAAGGGTATTGAATTTGGAGTTGGCTTCAATGGAGTTAATTTAAAAGGTAGTGAATATAATGATGCTATTATCGATTCTAATGGGAAAACCTCAACGAATAATAATGGAGGAATAAATGGTGGTATATCAAATGGTAATCCAATTGAAGTGAAAATTTTTATGAAACCTACTCCGTCAATAGGTGTACCTCAAGATACATATAGTTTTAGTGAAGATAAGGTAACAAAGCTTACAATTAATGGTAGACATGATGCAGCAATTATTTTAAGAGGTATGGTAGTATGTGAAGCTGCCATTGCAATAGCATTATGTGATGCAAATTTAATATTTAAAGCATTAAAAAAAGAATAAAAGTCAATTTTATTCTTTTTTATATATTATGTCATTGTTATAAATAAATGATATGAAATCAAGTAAATGCTTATCCCAAGTGGCTTCGTTATGTTCGCCATTTGCAGAGATTACTAATCTAGTATTTACTTGTTTTTCTTTTAATAGATTAAAAATTTTTAGTGATGTATTTAAATATAAATTTTTATCATATATTTCATCTGATACTTCGTTTTTACCAACATAAAGAAATACATTTTTATTTGATGATGCTTTTTTCTTTAGAAATTGAGTATACTCACTATCAAATAAAAAAGTGGCTGTAGAGAATGCTCCTATATAATTGAAGCTTTCCTTGTAGTTTAATCCTAAATAAATAGCTGTTGTTGCAGCAAGTGATGAACCATATATGAAGCGATGGTCAGGATCCTTATAGGTTTTATATTTGCTTTCTATAAAAGGGATAATTGTATGAATAAAATCGTAACAATAATTCTTACAATTTTGCGGATTTTGTTTTTTCCATTCATCCTGAGCTGGTTTATCAATCATAAATGGTGAGTACTCATTTATTCTACCTAAATCAGAGCCACTATTATATACTGCAACTCCAATTATTCTTCTTCCCATTTCCTTCGCAGCGAAGCTAAGTGTTTTTGTAGCTCTTATTGACCTACCGAATGCTGCATGTGAATCTTTAAAGGCATTTTGACCATCTAAAAAATAAAGAGTATCAAATATTATACCTTGCTTATAGCGAGGTACAGAAACTTCAAGTTTGATTTCTCTTTTTGACTTTGGAAGATATAGACTATAGTTTTCAATCATATATTTTCCCTCCCTAAATACATACGTATATATTATAAGATATTTTTAAAAAAAATACAATTTACAAAGCATAAATTACATATTAAAATATAAAGAGGTGATATTTATGATACAAGCAATCGTATATTCTTCAAATACTGGCTTTACTAAACAATATGCATATAGCTTAGCTGTAAGACTTGGACTACCAATCTATAATATAAAGGAAAGTAAAGTCTTAAAGGATAATACAAATATAATTTATTTTTCCTGGTTAATGGGGAATAGCATTGTTAATCTTAGGAAGGTCAATAGGTTTAATATTCTTAAGTATTGTGTTGTAGGCATGTCTATGTATTCTGAAGAACTAATTGATGAAATAAAAAAAATAAATAATTTATCAGAGCTACTTTATTTTAGAGGTGGGTTAAGGCTATATAAATTAAATCTATTTTATAGAGCGATGATTAGTTTTGTTAGAAAAAGTTTAAAGAAGAAATCTAAAAAGAATCAATTGTCTGCTGACGAAGAATATTTATTAGAAATAATGATTAATGGTAGTGAATATATTGACTTAAATAGTTTAGATATTTTAGTGGAAATTATTGAAGCTGAAAAAGAAACATTAATTTGTTAAATTGTGTGAAATTTCAAATAATGTTGTAAAATTAATTTTTTTGATATATTATTATAAGTACCAAAACAAATGAAAGGATTATTTTATGAAAAAAATATTTTTTACATTTATTTTAATATTATTATTATCATCTTGTAATAGTATTGATTATACAAATGAAATAAATCAAATTCTTGATATAAATATAGATAATTATCAAAATGAGCTTTCAATCGACAATGAAAATAGAGCCGTTTATATGTCAAATGAATCAAGTAGAGTGTATTATTTTGTTGAAAATAATGAAGAATATAAAATGATTGTTGAAGATTCTTTTTATAATAAAAAACTAACATATGAAAGGCCTAAAAAAGATGAGTCTACAACAACTGATTTAAGCTCAACGACTACAGAGGATTTTGTAGAAGTAGAGGATGTTATAATTAAATACACATTGAATAGTGATATAATAAATGTTTCAGGAGAAAATAATTTTTTGAATAATATATTAGATAAAGAATCATTTATTGATTATTGCTTTAATTTTTTTAATGATACTAGATTAGATATTCAACCAACTATCAATTCATTGATTAATGAAACACTTTTATCAGGAAAAGTAGAAGGAATTATAAAGACTAACACAAAATACTTTGGTATATGTAATTTAGTTCATGCTAAAATTCAGCTTTCTAAAATGAAATCAAATTATGAATCTGAAAATAAAAATTCAAATTATTTTAATCTGATAATGAAATATATTGGTGATGATAAGTACAATGTGTTTATATCAAATATATTGAGTCTTACTATGAATGTTTTAGGTGGTGCTGGCTCACTTGAAGTAATGTTTTATGTTAGCAATGATTACAAAACGGTTTATCCGAATTTGATAATGAAAAATGGTGATATTAGTTTTTTCAATATAGATTTAACAAAGCCATTATAATTGAAATACCATTTATAATGGTATTTTTTTATATTTAAATCATAAAATTATTATGAAAATATAGGTGGGATTGGTTGGCATGAAAAGAAAGATATCGATAATTATTTTTGTCATTTGCCTATTCAGTGTTTTACTAAACACTAATGCTACAGATGAAAACAATAATTTAATAGTAATTGACCCAGGACATGGTGGAGAAGATCCAGGCTGTTATTTTAACGACTATAAGGAATCAGATATTAATTTAGAATTATCATTTAAAATAAAAGAAGTATTAGAATATCATGGATATGACGTAATACTTACAAGAGTAAACAAGTCGTCTTTATGTGAAGGTAAGTTTATTAAAAAGGTTGATATGGAAAAAAGAATAAATGTTATTAATTCAAATAATCCATTATTGTGTATATCAATCCATATGAATTCCTTTGCAATTGAAAAATATCATGGTGCACAAGTATTTTATTCTAATGCAAACTCCAATAATAGGATTATAGCTGAAAAAATTCAAAACAGTTTAAAAAAGAACTTAAAAAACACAGATAGAGAAGAAACTTTAAGAGATAATATTTTATTGTTAAATAAGGTTATAAATCCATGTGTATTAATTGAGTGTGGTTTTATGTCAAATAAAGAAGAATTAAATTTATTATTATCAAGCGACTATCAGTATAAAATTGCCTATGCTATATATCAAGGAATAAAATAAAAAACTTGCCAATATAGCAAGTTTTCGAAATTAAGCTCTGTTATAAAATTCGACAATTTGTTGTTCTTTAATTTCTGGTAAGAATTCGCTTCTTTCAGGCAATCTAACAAATGTACCAACCATTTTAGCTTCATCATAAGAAACATATTCTGGACGAACAAGTTTTGCTTCTAATGCAGCCTTAATAACAACTAGATTCTTTGAAGATTCCTTTACAGAAATAGTTTGACCTGGTTTAACTCTATATGATGGAATATCAACCTTCTTGCCATCAACAACAATATGACCATGATTAACTAATTGACGAGCTTGTGCTCTAGTTGCAGCAAAGCCTAAACGATAAACTAAGTTATCTAAACGTGATTCTAATAGGATAAGGAAGTTAACACCTGTCTTACCTTCTAATTTAGCAGCCTCGTTAAATGTTTTAACGAATTGCTTTTCTGATACACCATAAGTGAATCTAACCTTTTGTTTTTCTTGAAGCTGTGTAGCATATTCTTTTAATTTAGCACGTTTAGCACCATGTTGACCTGGAGCATATTTTCTCTTAATAAGCTCTTTACCAGTTTCGCTAACAGAATAGCCTAAACGACGAGATACTTTCCAGCTTGAACCTGTAAATCTTGACATTTTAATGTCCTCCTCTAAAATTATAATATATTAGAGTAAAAACTTGTCATACACATTTTCTTTAGGATATCTTAAATTGGACTTTCACCATCAAGCAGCGAAGGTTACTAATTAACTCTATGCTTTAAGATATTTACTAATTAGAATGAGTAGCTGCTTTTTACCCATGCTTTGTTATTATATCAAAATTTAAAATGTAAGTCAAATGTTTTGTTGCTAGTTTTCTTTATTTATATGATTAACTTTTGATAAAATCCTTATGATTAACTTTTGATTAGTTCCTAAGT
>JBJEFS010000076.1:0-2791 GCA_051874325.1 Anaeroplasma sp. | reverse complement strand
TGTCCTTATGTTTATTAATATACATTTGATCTCCTCCTAACCTATGCATTACACATAAGCTTGAAAGTAAGGTAATCTATGTAAATAGTAAGATAAAAGTAATCAAAAAAATATAAAAAAAAGAGTAACATTTAATGATTTTATGTTTTTTAAAATCATTAAATGTTACCCCTCAAATTATATTGATTAAATATTTATACTACTAGTAAATTCAATTAATATTACCAATCATGTCTACTAGTTATTTCAGTAACTACTGCAGTTGCTATCATCATCAATACTTTCTCCAGTTTCCTTAGCTTGTGCTAGTGGGAGCTCATAATTATCGATAATATAATCAACAATTTCAGAAATATTCTCCTCATTTATAGAATCATATCCTAGTTTTGGCAACACATTCGATTTCATAAAGATTTCTATCTTCTCGCTATACTTTTCCATATTTTTTCCATCATTTTACATATTACAATATATATATAATCTCTTAATAAATTTTTTTTATTTTCAACATAAAGTATTTCTTCTTCAAAATATAAATCTTTATATTTAAATTATGATCTTGCCATTAGTCTAGCATTCAAATCACCTAAATCAATATCTTCATTAGATAATTCTGTAACAACGCCACACACTGCCTTTAAGTATTCTTCATCTATTTTTTCATTATAACATTCCTTAGCATTTGCTAACGTTCCTTCTATTTCCCAAAAGTAATCAATAATATCCATCATAGCTTCTTCTGATAAAGGCAAAGTAAATCCCAACTTACCTAATGCTTCATTTAATATCAATTCTATTGTCTTATCGCTTATTTTTTGCATATTTACCATTCCTTTTTTTCTTAAATTATATTTTTTAGCATCATTTTTATTTGTTCTGCGAACAGAAGCCACAACACTTGTGTCAGGATTAATACTAGTTACGACACTATTACCAACTCTATTATATGATGGTCTGTTCTCATCATCATATTTTACCCGACTAACACCAAGTGGTTCCCTAACAAGATTGCTTACCACACCGCTTTTAGTAACTCTTCTAGCAGGTTCAACTATTCTATTTTGAGCATGTGATGAAATCGTGAATTTTCCCACTTTTACAGGTTTAGTATTATCTTTTGACATTTCTTTTTTTGATTTAAATAAAAAACTTAATGTACTCAATATATCAATTCCTCTTTAATAAAAATTTTGAGGAACTATTCAATTAATAGCTCCTCAATTGTTTCTAATTAAGTATGCTATTAATATCTAATTTAAATATTTGAATTAATTTTAGCATTCTTACATTAGATGGCCATTTTAATCCACTAATGTAATTATATATTTCTCTTTTAGATTTTAAACCAATCATTACTGCAACTTCAGCGTATGAGTAATTTGAATCTTCAATGGCTTTTCGCAATGCCATTCCAAATTTATCTATTTCAGTCTTCATTTACCGTCCTTTCTAAGGACGGACATATAGTTAATTAACAAATATCTTTTACTTGATTATACAAACCATTTAATGAATAATCACATTCATATACTTGATAGTTTGTACCTAATTTCCCATAAAAAGTTTTATATTCATCCATTTTAAATTGTTTAATATCAAGATTTTCTTTCATACATTCGCCAACATACATACTTGATTCTCTTTGAGTATTCAAACATTCAACTAAACAATGAATAGAATTATCACATTTTGATAATTTATCTAAAGTCATAAATTTATAATTTTCTGGAACATTTATTAAATCCGACGCTATGTCAATTTCTATTTTATGCTTATTTTCAAACATGATTTTATAGGTATTTAAAAGAACATTGAACTCCATTACTTTTCTAGTATCCGCTTGATATTCACAATCAAAATAAATAATAATGTTAGTTTCATTAATTTCTGTTCTAATAAAATTTTTCATATCAATTGTTAAACCTTGAACTAATTTAGCAAATTTCATTAAAATAATATCCAAATCATTTCTTCTGAATCTTCTTGCATTGCATAAGTCTATAATAGTATAAGACATGAAAATTGTTTTCTCTTCTGCATTTATATACTTTAAAATTGATTCAACATCAAATTTATCGGCAATTATATCTGGGCTAAATAATGTATATCCACCCATTTCATCCTTATGAATTTGAAATTTATATCCATTTGCTGTAAATGAATTTTTATTATTCTTTTCTTTAATAGTTTCAATATTTGCAACAATTAAATTACCTTCTACAGGGCCTACTTGAACATTAATTAAACAAATATCCCAACCATACTTACTGTTTTCATTTCTAAAATCATCAAAATGAATTTCGCGATTAGCAAAATCTGTTTCTTCCTCTTCATCATAAAAATCATACCATAATTGTGGATCCTCATAGATTTCAGGATTACTTTCATGTCCACATATTCTATATTTTCCTTCTAGTTTTTTGACTTGAAATTTTTTATGATTTGCTTCAAAAGTTGTTTTATTTGCTTTTTCATCATTAGTTTGAATATTGCAAATAATTAAATTGTCTGCATCATCAGTTCCATTACGATCTTGTGGTAATATATGATCTATATTCCATCCATACTTAGATTCCCTATCGTTATAATGTAAAAAGAACATGGGCCTTCCAGCATAATCACATACATCATTATTATCGCCATATCTTTCTCGCCATAATCTCATAGCATTTTGTTTATTAATTTTCATTATTATGTCCTCCTAAATCGAAGATATTTGTTAAATATAATAAGTCCATGTTAATGTTATTATAAAAGTAATCAAATATGCTCATTTAGAAATAAGCAATTA
>JBJEFS010000075.1:0-2796 GCA_051874325.1 Anaeroplasma sp. | reverse complement strand
TTTTATTATACCCTTTTTGTGGCTTATTTAATTTTGGGGAAACACAAACTAAATTAATTTTTTTATAATCCTAATTTCTTAAAATACTCTTTTTCTTCCTTACTACTTTTAGAACCTTTAAAAAATAAAACAAAAGCTTTTTTTGTTTTAAAAATTATCAAATAAAACAAATGATGAATAAAACAGATTGGATATAGAATTAGATGCTTACCCATAGTTGGATAAATTGAAATCCTATACTGCTTGTTTGTCATAAAGAGTCTACATAATGCATATTTTAGTTTATTCTCTTTATTTATAGATCTATTTTTAAATCTATCATCATTTTCAAAACCATGAATTCCCGATTTTAATAAATAATCTATAAAAAAATCAATGTCAATAATTTCTAAATTATCAAATTTAACACCTGTTAAATAATAAATTGTATTTAAAATATTATTATATAGAACAAATAAATCATAATTTTTTATAAATTTATGTATATAGTCAAAATCTAAATCATATTTTTGTAGCATATAATAAAAATCTAAAACAAACCTAATTCCACATCCCGAAACTAGATGATTATAAAAATGACATAAGCAATATAAAAAATGCTCAGTGTCACTAAATTTATATAGATAGCTTTCCTTTTTTAGTGCTAAAGTAAAAGGCATTTTGAAATGCTTTAAAAACCTTGATTCTTCATCAAACATACTAAAATGTATTTCTATCTCTAAACCATTTTTTTCAAAAGAAACATGATGCATACAATCTCCATTAATCCTTTTATATTCATTTTTCTCTAAAATTTTAATAACTAATGGAATGGTATTTTCTTCAACGTATACATCAATATCTCCTCTAGTTCTTATAACTGAATCAGGATAGATATCACCAAGTTCTATACCTTTAAAATAAATATGCGATATTTGGTTTTGATTAAACAGATTTGTAACCTCTTCTTTAATTTTTCTGAATTTTTCCAAAGCTATACATGAAGCAATATAATATTTTTTTAATCTGTCATCCTTAGTTACTGAATACAACATTGGCAAGAGCGCTTGTTCTTTAGCAATGTTAAGAATTTCCGGACAACATTCATCTAAATTTATTTGATTATTTAATAGATATGCTTTGATAACATTTATAATAGAATCTTTCACACTTTTACTCCTTTAGGGTAATTACCTTTTTATTATCTATTGTTTTGTTACGATGAGTAATGTACACTATTGTCTTATTTAATTCTTTTAAATTATTAATTATAATATCTTCGTTATCTGAATCTAAGGCACTACTAAATTCATCTAATAATAATATTTTTGAATCCTTTAATATAGCAATAGCTATCAAAATTCTTTGAATTTGTCCTAATGATAATCCACTACCTCTTTCACCTAAAATAGTATCTAAACCACTAGGCAAAGTCATTATTTCATCATATACATTGGCAAGTTTTAGTGCACGAATTGCATCTTCCCTTCCCTTACCAGTCAATACATATATATTATCAATAATTGAACCACTAAATATTATATTCTCCTGTGGTACATATCCAAACAAGCCTCGTGTTTTTAAATCAATGTTAATTATTTTATTATTATTTTTCAAATAAATTCTGCCTGAAGTCGGTTCTAAAAATCCCATTAAAAGCATTAACACAGTTGTTTTACCAATTCCACTAGGACCCGATAAAAGCACAATATCATTTTTATTAATTTCAAATGATAAATCATTAATTATTTGTTTTTCATTATCATATGAGAATGAAACATTTTCAAATACTATTGAATCAAAATCATCAATTTTTAATGTATTATCACAATTTGGCAAATCTAAAACATTCTTTAATCTAGTATCTGAAGCTTTAGCAAGATTATAATTGTTAATTAAAGATGAAAATGAAAGAAATGGATTTTGAATATTAGATAATAATTGAATTAGTGCTAAAACATTTCCATAAGACAATCCCTTTGAAATAGATAAAGCACCATAGCATATAGTAAATAAATATAGAAAAGTAATAAAAGCATAAAGACCACTATTAGCTCCATATACAAAATTGTTTCTTTTTTTCTTTATTTTTATTACTTCAGAATTAATATTCAAAAAATAATTATTAATGTATTCATTTGAATCATATGCCTGAATCAGTTTTAATTGACTATTAGTTTCAATAATGAAGCTATTAAGCTTACCTTCCTTTTCCAGAACTTCTTTATGTAATTTACGAGATATTGAAGAATAAATTTTTGAGAAGATAAAGCCTATAAAGCCTAATAATATTATTAAAATCAAATATTTATAATCAATAAAAGCTAAAATCAAAATTGCTAAAAGAACTCTTGATACTTCTTTAATCATTTGAGGTATTGTATTTAATTTATTTTTAATAATATTTACTACATCTTGATTATATAATAACTCAATTTTACCTACATGAATTTTCTTTAATTCGGCTAATCTTTTAGACAAAAGCTCCTTGTATAGAATTTCTTTATATTTTTTTTCTAATTTTAATGAAAAAGCTGAATATAAATAATTGTAAAGAATTTTTAAAAAAACCATACTTATACCTGGTATTAATAGCAATAATGCATCATAAATTAAGTTTATATTACTATTATCGATACTTTCAATTGCCTTATTAACAAGATTAGAACATAATATAGGTATTGATAATAAAAATATAGTATCTAATATTAGGATGCAAGATAAAATTATGGTGTATTTCTTTTCTTTTATCATTTTAATTTACTAAATAAATATCTAAATAATTTATATTTAACAATTTTTTTATATATTCTATAT
>JBJEFS010000074.1:0-12404 GCA_051874325.1 Anaeroplasma sp. | reverse complement strand
AATTATATTTTTTTTTAAATATATTGTCAATATATGGAAATTTTTCACATAATTTCACATAATTTGAATAAAAAAACGATTATATATCTCTTTATATAAAAGAAAGTATATAACCGTTATGTCCATCAATTACTGATTTATTGATATAAATCGGTAATAATTAAGTTAGCAATATTGGGTATCAATAATTTCCCATCTACTAGGAAGCATCTTGTTTCGCTATTAACCTCAATATCCATATATACAGAAACAATATTATCAAAATTGTTAATATCAATTTTAAAAATAACATATCGTTCTTTTTCAATATTTGTTCCTAAATATAGATTAATATCATCATTAAAAATAAACAACGCTTTATGATTTGAAAATAATTCGTAACGTGAATTTTGTTTTAAATCTACTTCATTATAATCATAAGGAGAAATAATAAAATCACTACCAATTTGAATATTATCCTCTTCATCTAGATAAATAGAAATCTTAAAATCAAAATCATCAGTTAATCCTAATCCTAAAATATAATCTTTATCATTAATAGAAAAATTATGTAAATATGATGAATAGCCTGGTGCTTTATAGCAATCAACAATCTTTGGATTTCTAGGATCTGATAAATCTATTTCATATAATGGATCTGTGTTCCTATAGGTTACAATAAAGCATTTATCATTTTTAAAACTGACTGATTTTACAATTTGTCTATCCTCACCAATATTTTCATCTAAATATCCAAGTTGTTCCTTGGTAATTAAATCAAATAATGTTATAGAATTTAATTTACAAGCATCAGCTGTTTTGTCAGTACAAACAATTCTCAATATATCATTGAATACATTTATACTAAATTGATTTAAAACTGTTCCATTTGTTTTAAATGTTCCAATTGGATTCAAATCAGTATCAAATACAGATGATAATGTCATTACCTTATGAAAAAAAGAATATAGTGGATAAATTGTTGTTGCTAAAACTATATAATCATTAGACATATATAATACTGCTTCACCATTATTTGCATTATCTACAGATATTATTTCCATAGTATCTAAATTAATTTTAATAATTCTAAATAAACAATTAACATTAGAATATTCATCATAGTAACAGCAATCATAATTTATATCATTTAAAGAATAATTTTTTGTGACTAAGTATAAATTATTTTGAATAAGACGTGAATCTACCATTACATTATCACTTGAGTATATCTCTATCAAAGTATTATCCTTATATTCTATAATCTTTATAACTTCTCTACCAATTATAATTATCTTGTCCTCATAGACTAGCATATCACCTTTTATTGTATCAGTTGATGCAATAAGGACACCTTTTAAATCATAAACATATAATTTTGATTTAATTAAATAGTATACAAATTTACCATCACATTTAGCGATATCAGCCTCATCAATACCACTTATTTGATTATTTGTATCAATTTGTGTTGGTCCTGATGCATTTGGAGTTGTTATGTCTGAACCAGGAATTCCTTCTGGAATGGCTGGTTCTAAATCTGCTCCCGAAATTATTGTCTCCTCAAGCATTGATTCCCCAATTCCATCTGTAAATATGTCAATCAATGATTGCTTATAACCACTATTATACTTTTCAAAATCATTTTGTGAATTAACTTTTTTTAAATCTCCAACTATTGAAATATTGTTATAATGATTTTTAAGCTCAGATTCAAGATTTCGATTATATATTGAAACACTTATATGGTTAACTGTCAAAAAAATGGCAAATAGGAAAATTGTTGAACATAGTACATAAATAGGTAGTAATTTTTTATGGACACTCTTTTTCTTTATTTCAACTTTTTCTTCATTAAAAGTGTTTTTATATTCTTCCCTTAACTTTTGTTTAAACTTCCTGTACTTCATTTTAAAGCCTCCAATTCTTTCTTAAGTTTTTCCTTAGCTTGATAATATAACTTATTCACTAAGTTAATATTAACATCTAATAAAGTAGCTATTTTCTTTGTAGTATAACTACAAAGCACCTTAAATAAAAAGATATTTCTTTCTAATTCATCTAGGTGACTAATAGCATAATTTAGATAAGGAAGCTTAACTCTATCCGGGATTAATGATACATCTTCAATCTTAGTTTCTTTTTTCTTTTTTACATAATCTAATGCAGTATTCTTAGCGATAGTATATAACCAATTATTAATGTTCTTATTTTGATAATTCTTTAAATTATTTATAGCCTTCATATAAGTATCCTGGACTAAATCATCAATAACATCTGGATCCTGGACGTATTGATAAATTGCTACTCTTACAAATGATATAGTTTCTTTATAAATCAAATCAAATGCATCTTCATTGCCATTAATGTACTCAAAAGCCAATTTTTCAAGATTCATACTATCACCTTGCTTCCCATCCATAAAATAAACGAATTAAATGGATTTTTTTTATTATATTATTTTAAAAAAATATAATCAATAGCGAAAAAAAGAAAAAGCAACCATCTGCTTTTTCATTTTTGATATTTATTAATTATTCTATTTGCACAATCAAGTCCATCTTTAATAGCTACAACCACTAATGATTGGCCATTTTTCATATCTCCACAAACTGATATTTTGTCATTATAGAAAAAATCATCTAAATTAACTTTAAACCTATCATGTTTTAATTCATATGAATTCAAATCATCTTCACTAGTGCCTAAAAAGCCCATTGCAATTATTAAAATATCGCATGGTAAGTATTCCCTAGTACTATCACTGTCTTTAAAAACTAATCTACCATTTTCTAATGATTGCTCAACCTTTTTAATATAAATTCCTTCAATTGATTCTTTTCCCACTACCTCATCTATTGTAGTTTCATATCTTCTTATATCTTTACCCATTAAATAATTTGCCTCAGCTACACCATAATCCGTTTTCTTTTTATTGGGATAATATGGCCAAGGTTTTGTGTTTTCAAGTGGTGGTTCTTTTGTTATTTCTAGCTCAATAATTGATTTAGCATTCATTCTTGCGGCAGTAGCACAACAATCATTTGCAGTATCTCCTCCACCAACAATAACAACATTTTTATTTCTTAAATCATATTTAAAGGATGTCTTATTTAAAACTGCTTTAGTAGTTTCTGTTAAAAAATCAACCGCATATACAATACCATTTAAATTAGAATTTTTACATTGAAGAGGTCTAGCAAGAGACGTGCCACAAGCATAAATAATTTCATCAAACTCATTATTTAATGCTTGAATTTTAATATCAACACCAACCTTAGTATTATTAATAAATTTGATTCCCTCTTCCTTTAGCAAATCAATTCTTCGTTCAATAATAGATTTATCAATTTTCATATTTGGTATTCCATACATTAGTAAACCGCCAAATCGATCATTTTTTTCATAAACAGTTACATCAAATCCTGCATAATTTAATGTTTTTGCACAAGAAAGTCCTGCAGGACCTGAACCAATTATTGCTGCCTTAAGTCCATTTCTATCAATACTTTTTTTAGGTTTTATCCAGCCATTTTTAAATGCTTCCTCAATTAAAAACAATTCATTACATTTTATGCCTACAGATTCTCCATTAATACTACAGCTACAAGCAGCTTCACATAAAGCAGGACAAACACTTCCTGTGAATTCTGGAAATAAAGCTGTTGCCTCTAGTCTTTTATAAGCTTCCTCATACAAACCTAAATAAATTAAGTGATTCCATTCGGGTATTAGATTTGATAATGGACATCCAACATTCTTTCCTTCAATTTTCATTGCTGATTGACAAAATGGAATCCCACAATTCATACATCTAGCTGCTTGATGTTGTTGTGTAATTAAATCTAGCGAAAGATGAAAATCATTATAACCCTTTATTCTTTCACCAATCGGTAATTCACCTTTATTAACACGTTCATATTCCATAAATCCTGTTGGTTTTCCCATTATTTCACCTCCATTGCTTTATTAAAGGCATCCATTAATGGATTTGTAGAGCCTTTAATTTTTGCTTCTTCTATGAAAGACATTATCCTAGCATAATCATTTGGTAAAACCTTAAAGAAACTGGAAGAATCAAAATTATCTAATATTTGTTTAGCGACCTTAGATTCAGTATGCTGAATATGTTTGTTAAGCATATTCTTTATAATCTTAATATCACTATTATCTAAATCAAAAATTGAAACTAATTCCAGATTAACATTTTGAATATTATGTCTACCATAAATATAAGCAACGCCACCTGACATACCAGCAGCAAAATTTCTACCTATATCACCTAATATTAAAGCAGTTCCACCAGTCATATATTCACATCCATGCTGACCACATCCTAATACAACAACATCAGCACCACTATTTCTAACAGCAAATCTTTCTCCAGCAATACCCTCTAAATAGCATTCACCCTTTGTTGCACCATAAAGTGCAACATTACCACATATAATATTAGTTGCATAATCAAAGGTAGCTTCATTTGATGGACGGATTGTAATTTTACCACCACATAGTCCTTTTCCCAAATAATCATTAGCATCACCTTTAACTGTAATACTAACTCCACTAGTTAAAAATGCACCAAAGGAGTTACCTGCATTACCAGTAGCATTAATAATAATTGTGTCATCTTTTAGCCCATCTTCTTTATATATTTTAGTTATTTCATTTGATAACATAGTACCAAATGTTCTATTGACATTAGAGATTTCTAAATCCATTTCCTTAGGTTTTCCATCATAAATAGCTTCTTTACATAATGGTAATAACATACGATAATCTAGAGTTGTCTCTAAATTATGTGGCTTATATGCGTTAAACTTATTATCACTTCTATTAATAACACTAGCATTAAATAAAATCTTAGAAGCATCAATTCTATCTTTATACTCATTCTTAACATGAATTAATTCAGTATGACCAACCATCTCATCTACACTTCTAAAACCAAGTTTTGCAAGATATTCTCTTAACTCCATTGCTATAAATTTCATAAAATTCATGACATACTCAGGCTTACCTTTAAAATTTTTACGTAATTTTTCATCCTGAGTTGCAACACCAACTGGACAAGTATTTAAATTACATACTCTCATCATTACACACCCCATAGCAATTAATGGTCCAGTTGCAAAACCAAACTCTTCAGCACCTAAGCATATAGCAATAGCTAAATCGCGTCCTGTAAGAAGCTTACCATCTGTCTCAAGCCTTACTCTATCTCTTAAATTATTCATTACTAAAGTTTGATGAGTTTCACTTAAGCCTATTTCCCAAGGAGTACCAGCATTATTAATTGATGTACGTGGTGAAGCACCAGTACCTCCATCATATCCAGATATTAGAATTGTATTTGCCCCTGCCTTAACAACACCTGAAGCAATAGTACCAACACCTGCCTCACTAACAAGCTTAACAGATATTCTTGCGTCACGATTAGCATTCTTTAAATCATAAATCAACTGAGCTAAATCCTCAATTGAATAAATGTCATGATGAGGAGGCGGTGATATTAATGCAACACCCGGTGTAGAGTGTCTTGCCTTAGCTATCCAAGGAAAAACCTTAGCACCAGGTAATTGTCCTCCTTCACCAGGCTTTGCACCTTGAGCCATTTTGATTTGAATTTCAATTGCGTTGGTTAAGTATTCAATAGTTACACCAAATCGACCTGAAGCAACCTGCTTAATTGCAGAACAACGGTTATTATTTGGATCATCATTTATAAAGCGTTCACGTTCCTCTCCACCCTCACCTGTATTAGATTTAGCTCCTAATCTATTCATCGCAATTGCCATACATTCATGGGCTTCTTTTGATATTGAACCATATGACATTGCACCAGTTTTAAATCTTTTGATAATTGTTTCAATTGGTTCAACTTCATCTATTGAAATAGGATGAGAGAAATCAAAATCAAATGTATCTCTTATATTAATAACTTTATTTCCTAGTAATCTACTAAATTCCTTATACTGATTATAATCACCCTTCCGACAAGCTGATTGAAGTTCGAATATAATTAGCGGATCATATATATGCTCATGTTTGTTCTTTCGATAGCCATGAAGTCCCATTGAATCTAGAATATCATCCTCTCTTTTTAACGCCTTAGTATATAAGCTTATGGTATTCTTTTCAATATCACTAATATCATATCCACCAATCGCTGTCGGTGTATTAGTAAAATACTTTTCTATAAATTCATCGTTTAGGCCAATCGCTTCAAATATTTGGGCACCATTATATGATTGAATAGTTGAAATACCCATTTTTGAAATTATTTTAATTATGCTTTTTGTTGCACCATGAATATAATTATCAATAGCCTTTTCAGAAGAAATAGTAATATATCCTCTTTCTTGGTATTCCTCTATTGTTTTATATACTAAATATGGATAAATAGCAGTTACACCATACCCAATTAGACACGCATAATGATGAACCTCTCGTGGTTCAGCACTCTCTAGTACAATTGAAATATGGGTTCTTTTTGATACCCTTGTTAGATGTTGATGTACAGCAGATGTAGCAAGAAGAGAAGGAATAGCGATGCCATCATACTTATCAGATAAGATAATAACTGTTGCTCCATTATCAATTTTATTTTCACATTCGATAAAAATTCTTTCTAATGCTTTCTCCATACTTTCTTTGGTATTATCATAACAAATTGACACACAATCAACAACAAAGCCTTGATAATTATTTAAGCTTTTTATTTTATAAAACTCTTCACTTGTTAAAATAGGAGTATTAAGCCTAACTCTTTTTGCATTCTTTTCACTAGGATTCAATAAATTACCTTCTCTTCCTAAATACACAGCACTAGACATAACAATGTCTTCTCTTATTGAATCAATCGGAGGATTAGTAACTTGAGCAAATTTTTGCTTAAAAAAATTATATAAGCTAAACTCCTTATTCATCAATACAGCTAGAGGAATATCACTTCCCATAGCAACAAGCTTTTCATTACCAGTTTGAGCTAGAGGAATAATTCCCTCCATTAGCTCATCATATGTGTATCCATTTGCATGCTGTAAAAAATGAATGTCCTTAGTAAATTCTTCAATATTAACACTTGGCAATTCTTCCAATTTAATTATATTTTTAACCCATTTTTGATAAGGCTTTTTCTTAGAATATACCATTTTTATTTCATCATTTGAAATAATTCTTCCTGCTGAGGTATCGACTAAAAGAATTTTCCCTGGCTCCAATCTTCTTTTCTCTAAGATATTTGCCTCGTCAATTGGCAAAGAGCCTGTTTCTGAAAATAAAACTAAATAATCATCCTTAGTTACATAATATCTAGATGGTCTTAAGCCATTTCTATCTAATGATGCACCTAGTTTAGTTCCATCTGTAAATATAATAGATGCTGGTCCGTCCCATGGTTCTAAAAATGTTGAATGGAATTCATAAAAAGCCTTTAAAGCTGGATCCATTTGATCATTTTTCATCCATGGCTCTGGAATCATCATCATTATTGTTTCTTCTAATGTTCTACCATTTAAATATAAAAACTCTAATAAGTTATCAAACATAGCTGAATCTGATGATTCTCTTGGTATAACTGGAATAACCTTTTTTAAATCATCTTTAAAAACATCTGATGAAAACAAACCTTCACGTGCTTTTACAGAGTTTACATTTCCACGAATAGTATTAATCTCCCCATTATGACATAAATAACGATTCGGGTGAGCTCTTTCCCATGATGGGAACGTATTAGTAGAAAAACGGGAATGGACTAATGCAATCGCTGTTTCAACCTTTGTATCCTTTAAATCAAGATAAAAATCTCTAACCTGTGTTGATACAAGCATTCCTTTATAAACAATTGTCTTAGATGAAAAGCTACAAAAATAAAAGCATAATTTATTTTCTAATCCTCTGCTTTCTGCAACTCTTCTCGCTACATAAAGCTTTCTTTCAAAAGGTAAACCTCTATCAATATTGTCTGGTCTTTTAACAAACAATTGCATAATATAAGGCATTGCCTTTAATGCAGTAGCACCTATGCCATAGGTATCACATGGCACTCTTCTAAAGCCTAATATTTCTAGATTTTCTCTCTCTAATGACTCAGTAATAATTCTTATTTCAATTTGTCTAATGTCTTCATTTTTAGATAAGAAAAGTTGGGCAACTCCATAATCATATTCCTCAGGTAATTCAAAGCCTAGCTTTTCACCTCTAAAAAACTTGTCAGGAATTTGAAATAAAATACCAGCACCATCACCAGAATTGTTTTCAGCACCAGTTCCTCCTCTATGTTCAAGATGGATTAAAATATTTAAAGCATCTTTAATAGTTTTATGAGTACGAATACCCTTTATTTGAGCAATAGCTCCAATACCACAGGCATCATGTTCATAACTTGGATTATATAATCCTTGCTTTTGTGGATAATCACTCATACTATCTTTCTCCTTCTTTTAATTTTACCCCACTATTCTATCATATTTTATTTTATAATTATATAGTTTTATAAAATAAAATTTATAAAAAATAACGTTTTTTTAAATTATTTTTTATAAAAATGAAAATAATAAATTTTTGTTCGAATTTTATTCATTTTTAACAGAAGATAAAAATAAAATAATAAATATTATTCAAGAAAAAATCTCTAATTCTTATAATTAGAGATTAATACTTTATTTTAAAAATGCTTTTACTAATTTATCCTTAATATTAGATTTAGGCTTATATCTCATTGGTAAATCAATCCATAGTTTTTTATCTAACACACTTTTATAATGAGAAAAAGTCATATATCCTTCTTTTCCGTGATATCTACCCATACCACTTTCCTTGAAACCACCAAAGCCTAAATTGGAGTTGGCCAAATGAACAACTGTGTCATTTACGCAACCACCACCAAACTCACAATTAGATATTAAATATTTAATATTCTTCTTATTTTTAGAGAAAACATAAAATGCAAGTGGTGTTTCTAGTTTATTGATAATTTCAATTCCAGAACTTAAGTCATCAACCTTGATTATTGGTAAAATCGGTGCAAAAATTTCTTCTTTCATTATAGAATCATCTAATGTCACATCAGTCATAATTGTTGGTTCAATTTTTAAAGTTGTTGAATCATATTTTCCACCATAATATGTTTTATGAGAATCTAATAACCCTATTGCACGATTAAAATGCTTTAGATTGATCATCTTCCCATACTCAGGATTATGAAGAGCATCTTCTCCAAATTGACGAATAATCTCTTTTTCTAACTCCTTTATAAAATCATCATAAACATTTTTATGACATAACACATAATCAGGGGCAACACAGGTTTGACCTAAATTGATGAATTTACCCCATACTAATCTTCTAGCTGTAAGCTTAAGATTAACCTTTTCATCAATAATACAAGGGCTTTTGCCGCCTAACTCTAAGACAATAGGTGTTAAATTTTTAGCTGCTGCTTCATAAACAATTTGACCAACATTTTTACTACCTGTAAAAAAAACAAAATCATATTTTTTATTAATCAATAACTGATTGACATCATGACCACCTAAATATACTTTTACATATTCTTCATTAAATACGCCCTCTATTATTTCTTTAATAATACAACTCGTATGTTCGGAATATCTACTTGGCTTTAAAATAACTGTATTACCACTAGCAATAGCTTCCACTAGTGGATCCATTGATAATAAAAATGGATAATTCCATGGACTCATTATTAAAACACATCCATATGGATATGCAACTGTATAGCTCTTAGAATGAAACTGTGAAAGTGGTGTCTTAACTTTTTTAGGCTTGGAGAATTTTTTTATATTTTTAAGCATAAAGCTTATTTCATTCAATACTAAACCTACCTCACACATATATGATTCACTACTACCTTTACCCAAATCTAAGTAAAGAGCCTTATATATGTCATTAATCCTTTCATTTATCTTATTGTAAAGATTTTTTAATGCATTTATTCTACATTTAATATCTAAAGTTTTTTTTGATATAAAAAAATCTTTTTGTTTATTAATTACTTCATCTATATTCATCATAATCTACCTATCTTACAATACATTTCTTCTAATTTGTTGATATCCCAAATAACTGGAACAGGATATAAAGGATTTGCTTCTCTATAGGCTTTTTTTGCCATATCAGCTATATCTTCTTTTTTTATATCAAGGCTTATTGGAATATTAAATTCTTTGTTCATTTCTTTGATACGATTAATAATTATTCTAGTTGCATCTTTCGCATCTTCATTTTCACTACACAAATTACAATAAACAGCTATTTCCTTCATTTTTTTATAAATAGCACTCCCATATTCTTCTAAAACAATTGGTAATATGATGGAGTTTGCAAGACCATGAGGAGTATTATATTTTCCACCTAAAGCATGAGCTAAAGCATGAACATATCCAACATATGCTTTAGAAAAGGCCCTACCTGCCTTATGTGATGCAATAAGCATCATCTTCTTAGGCTCAATATCATTTGTGTTATATGACAATGATAGATTAGAGAATATTATCTTCATTGCTTCTAACGCATCACCTCTTGTTTTCTTATTTCCTCCTTTACCAATATATGCTTCTATAGCATGAGTTAATGCATCCATTCCAGTGGTTGCTATTAAAAATTTTGGCAATGTCATAGTCATATATGGATCTAAAACAGCATATTTAGGTATCAATGGAAAATCATTAATCGCAAACTTTAATCTAGTTTCACTATCTACAATAACTGCTGCAAGTGTTGTTTCACTACCAGTACCTGCTGTAGTAGGGATAGCAATAAGATTAGGAATTTTTTTTCTAACCTTCAAAATACCCTTTAAATTAATTAATTCCTTTTTTGGCTTAACTACAAGAGCTCCCAATGCTTTCGCACAATCCATTGGTGAACCACCACCAATAGCAATAATATCTTTGCAAGCATTTCCCTTATAAATCATATAAGCAGACTTAACATTATCTGATGTAGGATTCGAACAAACATCATAGAATATTGAATAGCTTATATTATTATTTTTTAAATTTTCTTCAACTTTTTTTGTCAAGCCTAATTCATAAACACTTTTATCTGTAACAATTAAAACTTTATTTGATACATATTTATTTATATCTTCAATCTTATCAATTATTATAGGATCTCTATACGGCAAAAACGGAAGTGCAATTTTTAAAGCTAATTGATAACATCTAAATCCTAATATCTTTATCTTATTCATTCATTTCCTCTAAGCTTTTACAATACTTATCTAGATTTTTTTCAATAATTCTTAAAACATTATATAAATTATTTCTCTGTTCATCCGTAATTTCCTCACTTCCAGCACAAAGAGCCATATCAGCTTTTTTTTGAATTTCAGATGCTAAGAATTTTCCATCAACTGTTAAAGTAATCAACCCATTATATTTTTTAGGCTCATAATAAATTAAATTCTTTTCAGAAAGCAACGCAAGTGCCCTTGATATTGCTGCTTTATCCTCTAATGTCAAAACAACTAATTCTTTTGATGTTAACCCATTCTGATTGAGCATTAAATGATATAAGCACATAACATGAATTGATTTAAGTCCATATTCCTTCATTTCTATACTTTTTATTCTTTGAATTATCTTGCTTAATTTAATAATTAAGAAAGTAAAATTTTCAAAACGATCTTGCATATTATTCTCCTTTGTTGATTAATCAACAAAATTATATCACTATATTTATTTTTGTCAAGCCAATACTATTATTGTAAGCTTGAACAATTTCTTTTATACATTATTTTATGTGCTTAATCTAATTTGTTTATTATTTTTTTTATATATGGTGTTTGTTTTAATTTCAATAATAAAAGCTTATTACCTGTTTTAATATAATCTAATACTACTAAAACATATTCATCATTTCTAAATTTCTCTATAATAGAATAGGCTTTACTTAATTGCTTATTTATGAAAGATGCTAGTATACATATACTAGCTGTTATCCAATTTAATCTAGATAAGTCAAATATTTCTTCAGAAAACAATTTTATAATAACATCATATCTATTTAACATAAAATTAGAAAACAAAAAATGCATTAATATATTAGATATCCAAATTGATTTTCTAGATGAATAAATATATTCAATTGATTTCGTTACCAAATCAATACACTCCTGATAGTCACTTAATGCATTATGGATAAAGCAAATATTGGAATGAATTATCATAAGTCGCTCAATATTTCTTGTTGATTCAAATTCTTTTTCTAAAGATTGATAACAACGATAGACATCATTATATTTACCATCCAAATATAATGCTGAACCCTTTGTGAATAAATAAATCCAGTTTAACTCTTTATATTGATTGCCTAAATTTGTTATTTTAGTAAGATTTGTTTTGTATTTGAAACTAATCAATATTGCTTCATAAATAATTTCAAATTCATCTATAAAA
>JBJEFS010000073.1:0-12559 GCA_051874325.1 Anaeroplasma sp. | reverse complement strand
GAGATTCAAAGTGCAAGTGAAAATATCACAGAAGAAACAGATATTGCACAAGAAAATATTGTTTTAGAAAGTGATACAGAAACAGCACCAGAAGCGGATACAATACAGCATGAAGTTGTACAAAAAAAAGAAGAACCAAAGCAAACAACTATAAGCACTCAAGAGAAAAAAGTAGAAAGTCCAAAACAAGTCGAACAACCGAAAATAACACAGACAAGCACAAAACAAGAAACTCAAGTACAAGAACAGCCTAAACAAGAAACTAAAGCAGAAATTAAAGTACAAAAGCCAGAAACACCAAAATGCACTGACACAAAACATAGAGTAGGTGTAGGAAATTCAAATAAATGGTTTAATTCAAAACAAGAAGCTATAAATTACTATCAAAGCATAATAAAAACTTGGGGAGATAAATGGGAAAAGTTCGAAATAGATGATGAAACATATAATAAAAATTGCCCGTATGGATATGAAATTTGGTCATGTCCTTTATGTGGCAAGTGGACAATAAACTTTTACTATAATTAAAAATATTAAATACAAGAGCAAGTAGAATTTACTACTTGTTCTTTTTTTGTAAAAAATAGGAGGTAAAAAAATTATGAAAATAAAAAAATTAAATAAAATGTTAGCAACAATAATGCTAGTTTTAATGTTATTTAGTGTTATACAACCTGTTTTTGCAGCTTCTGGAAGTGGAACATGGTCTGGAGGTCAATATGCTTCTGGAATGAAAACAACAGATAATGCAGGAGGAACAACAGGTGTCTTAATAAGAAGATTAAATAATTTAAGTACAGGAGAAAGAAGAACTGTATTCTGTGCAGAACATGGAATAGATTTTAAAACTGGTGCAACATATAATGGAGTTTATTATACACCAACTGATTCAAATATAAGAAAAGCATGTAAAGTTGCTTATTTAGGTTGGTATAAAAATAATGGAGGTTATACAGTAGATGGCGGTATTTTAGCAAGTGATATGAAATGGGTAAAATGGGACTATGTATTTACTCAACAATATATATGGGAAATACTTGGACAAAGTAATGCAACATTTATTAATGCGGATGAACAACAAGGATATGTAGATTTTAAGAATAGAATAAATAGTGAAATTGCTAGAATTGAAACCAGACCTAGTTTTAATGGAACAACAATTACAATTCAAGCAGGAGAAAACAAAACTATAAACGATTCTAATGGAGTTCTAGCTGAATATGGAACAATAGACAATACAAAAGATGGAATAAGATTTGTTCATCAAAACGGAAGTAATTCTATGACTATTTATGTAGATGAGAATACTAATTTAGAAAATTACAGAATATCAGATAGCACATTTAGAGAATGGGGAATGATAAAGAATGGGACTGAAGATAATGATACAATGGTGTATTTTGAATTTGCATCAGGAGTTCAAAATCAATTATATTGTATGAGCTATAATGATCCAGTAACATTAAATTTCTCTTTAGAAATTGAAACTTTTGGTAAAGTAGAATTACAAAAGTTAAATACAAATGGAGATTTAGTAAATGGAGCAGTTTTCAATGTAAGAGGACCAAATGATTATAACAAAGATGTTACTGTTACTAATGGAAAAATAACTATTGAAAAACTAAAAAAAGGAACATATACAATCGTAGAAAAATCTGTTCCTTATGGGTATTTATTAGATACAAAATCTTATGATGTAGAAGTTAAAGTAAATCAAACAGCAACTCAAGCAATAGTAAATGAAGAACCAACAGGAGAAATTAAAGTATATAAAACAGATGCTTATAATAACAAACTAAAAGGAGCAGAAATTTCTCTTTATGCTAAAGAAGATATAAAAAATGTAGCTGGAACAATTACATGGTATAAAAAAGACGATTTAGTTACAAAAGCTACAACCAATGAACAAGGAATGGTTACTTTTACTAATTTGCATTTAGGACATTACTATGTAAAAGAAACTAATGCTCCAAAAGGTTATCTATTAAATACAAAAGAATTTGATGCAAACCTTAAATATAAAGATGGAACAACAAAAGTAATTTATTTAGATTTAAATAATGTTATAGATGAAGAACCAACAGGAACAATAACAATTATAAAAAAGGATTCTGAAACTGGTTCTGTAACACAGGGAGATGCAATATTTACAGGTGCAGTATATAAGGTTTATGCAAAAGAAGATATTTATAATAAAGCAAAAACTAAAAAATTCTATTCAGCTGGAGATTTAGTAGCAACTAGAACAATGGATGAAAAAGGTACAACAGAAGATGTTACAAATTTACCATTAGGAAAATATATAGTTAAAGAAGAAACAGCATCTTTGGGTTATATGCTAGATACAAAAGAATATGAGGTTAATTTAGTATATAAAGACCAATATACAAAGGTTATTTCTAATACTACAACAAGTTTAGAAAATGTTAAGAAAATGGGAGTTCATATTTTCAAATCTGGTATAAAAGAAAATTCTGGAGAAACACCAGGATTAGAGGGTGCAGAATTTACTATAAAATTAAATTCAGCAGTAGAAAGAGCTTATGCACAAGGCTACACTTATGCAGAGGTTTGGAATGGAATAGATGAAGATGGTAACAAAGTAAATGTTGATAGCAAAAGAGTTGCAGAAGCTCAAGTAATTGCACCAACTTATGAGATAATAAAGACAGATAGTGATGGTAATGCTTACACACAGAATAATCTACCTTATGGAAAATATATAGTTAAAGAAACCAGAACACCAACAGATTATGAAACAGCAGCTGATTTTACATTTTCTATTGCTAATGATGAATCAGAGATTAAGGAAATAGCAAAGAAAACAAAACATTTAGTAGTAAATAATGAGCAATTAGAAACATATATAAAACTAATTAAAAAAGATCTTAAAACTGGAAAATCTGTAACATTAAATTCTACAACATTTGAAATTAAGGCTACAAAAGATATATATGACAGAGCTACTAAAAAAATATTATTCAAAAAAGGAGAAACAATTTCTCAAAAAGTGGGAAATACAACATACACATCTTTTACTACTAATGCAGATAATATCGTAGTTCCAGATAACTCATATAATAGTAAAAATGATAATAAAGCAGAGATTACTACACCTTTAAAATTACCAGTAGGTAGCTATGAAATAACAGAAATAAAAGTTCCAGATGGCTTTTTACAATTAGATGAGGCTGTTAAGTTTGAAATTAAAAATGTAAAAGATTATGATATAGACCAAGATGGAGATTATATCAAAGAGGTAGTTGTTAAAAATGAACAGCCAACAGGAACGATAAATCTAGATAAGAATATTGCGTTAAGAGAAGATGCAGATACTTCACTTATTGATACATCAGACTTATCTGGTATTAAATTCAAACTATTAGCAAAAGAAAATATTTTAGATATGGCAGATGGTAGTATAATTTACAAAAAAGGACAAGAGATTAAAGAATACAATCTTTCTAAAGATGGAAAATTAACAATTACAGATCTTCCAATGGGAATATATGAAATTATAGAAACAAAAACTTTAGATGGGCTTGTATTAAATACAACAAAATATGAAGTTAAATTCGAGCAAAAAGATTTAACAACAAAAGTTTATACTGAAAAATTAGATATATCAAATGATACAACAATGGTAGAATTCTCTAAAACAGATGTTACTGGAGATAAAGAGTTACCAGGAGCAAAACTTTCTGTATTAGATAGCGAAAATAATGTTATAGATACATGGACATCTACTGACAAAACTCATAAAATTGAGGGACTAACAATAGGAAAAGAATACACACTAAAAGAAGAAATCGCACCAGAGGGTTATGTAATAGCAACAAGTATAAAATTCACGATAGATGATACAAATAAAATTCAAAAAGTAAATATGAAAGATAAAATAGTTTCAATGTCTAAAACAGATATTGGAGGAAAAGAAGTAGAGGGTGCTAAAATCCAAATTATAGATAAAGATGGAAATATCGTAGATGAGTGGATCTCTACAAAAGAAGAACATAAGATTAAAAATCTAGTTGAAAATGAAACTTATACTTTACATGAAGAAACAGCTCCTAATGGCTTTGTAAAAGCTACAGATGTTACATTTAAAGTAACAGATGAGAAAATAGACCAACACATAGAACTAATCAATAAAGTGGTAGAAATTTCAAAAGAAGATATTTCTGGAAAAGAGATACCAGGAGCAAAACTTCAAGTATTAGATTTAGATAATAATGTAATAGATGAATGGATTTCAGAAAAAGAGGCTCATAAGATTACAGGACTTGAGGAAAATAAAACATATAAATTACATGAAGAACTAGCAGTAGGAAACTATGTTAAAGCATCTGACATAGAGTTTAAAGTAACAAGCGATAGTAAAGAAACTCAAAAAATTGTTATGGTTGATAAATTAGTAGAGGTTACTAAAACAGACATAACTAATGGAAATGAATTAGAAGGAGCAGAGCTAGAAGTAATTGATGAAGATGGAAATGTAATAGATAAATGGACATCTACTAAAGAACCACACCAAGTAAAAGGTTTAGAAGAGGGTAAAACATATATCCTAAAAGAAACAACAGCTCCTTATGGTTATGAAACAACAGAAGAAATAAAATTCGTTGTTACAACAGATAAAGAAACTCAAAAAGTAGAGATGAAAGATATGCCTATACTTAAAAATGTAAAAGTAATTAAAGTAGATTCTGAAACTAAAGAAACTATTAAAGATAAATTTATTTTTGGTATTTATGAAGATCCAGAATGTACAAAACTAATTAAAGAAGTTAAATCAGATAAAGAAGTTGGAATAGCTTTATTTGAAAATTTAAGATATGGAACATATTACATCAAAGAAATAAAAGCTCCAAAAGATTATGAATTATCTAGCAGAATAGTAAAAGTTGAAATAAATGACAAAGGAATATTCGTAGATGATGAACAAGTAGAGGAAACAGATAGCACAATAGAATTTACTTTTGAAAATAAAAAGATAGAAGTTCCTAAAACAGGAGATGAGAGCAAAATAAAATTATTTGCTGGAGCAGTTATATTATCTTTATTGGGAATTGCTTATATAGTTATTCGTAATCATAATAAAAATAAACAAAATTAGTTAATTTTAGGGAGATTAGTATTAAATTATAAAACTAATCTCCTTTTTCTTTTTACACATAAGACAAAAATAAAATAATATGGTATAATCTTCTCAAATAGTAATTGAGGAGAGATTATTATGTTTAAAAAGAAGAAAAAAATAGAGTTGAATAGTGAAGAATTAAGAACTATGCGTTATTCTTTAATGGATTTTAGAAATAATTTACTAAAACAAAATAAATATGCAGATCCTGTTAATGAAATAATGGTTAAATTAAAGGACAAAATTAAAGTAGATAAATATGATTTAGGACTTATGATTAATAGTTTAAATGAAAGCAGAACAGCATTGCTTAATGATAATAAAGATACAGAGTCAATAGATTATTTACTTTTAAAGCTAATTAAAATTCACGATACTCTATAATAAAGAATAATTATAATTTTTAAGTAAGTTAGATTAACATCTAGCTTATTTTTTTATGCTTGAAAACAGGAGGTGTGAGATGCCAAGAAAAAAAGAAAATCCAAGAATAGAAACTTTTAATAAATTGATAAAAGCTGGAAAGTCAAGCGAAAAAGATATATTGAATTTAAAAATAGAGGACTTAAAAACTATAACAGAAGATAAAGATATTCAAAATATTATTATTTTACGAGAATGTATAAAAAATCATAATACCATTGAATATTTTAATTACACACAGACTAAACAAGGAGAGGAGGAAACTTAATGCCTAGTAAATATCAATTAGTAAATGAAATGGCAAATGATACATTAAAAGAAATAACAAATAGTTCTGAAAACTGGATTAAATTTCTGGAAACAGCTAGTAACAATTATAAATACTCTTTTAATGAACAAGTGCTTATTTATGCACAAAAACCAAATGCAACTGCTTGTGCTGATATAGAAACATGGAATAAAAGGCTTAAAAGATGGGTAAATAAAGGTGCAAAAGGAATAGCTTTAATTTCTATTGAAAATGGTAGAAATGTGTTAAGGCATGTATTTGATATTTCTGACACTCATAGTGGTATAAATCAAGAATTAAAGTTATGGGAAGTCAAACCCTCTTATGCAAATGGACTTATTGAAACATTGGAAAATAGCTTTGGTAATTTAGAAATTAAAGATAATCTAGCTGAAGCAATATATTCTAGCTCATCTAATCTAGTAGAAGATAATTTTCAAGATTATTTAGTAGATTTAAAAGAAGTAGTAGAGAATAGTTCTTTGCAAGGATTAAATGATGAAGAATTAGAGTCATTTTTTAAAGGACTATTGGTAAATTCAATATCATATATGGCAATGAAAAGATGTGGTATTGAACCTATGGAACATTTTAATTTAAGTGATTTTGAACTTATAACACAATTTGATAGCAAAAGAGTTGTTTCAAGATTAGGTGCTGCAATTAGTGATATAGCAGAACAAGAACTACGAGAAATATATTCTAGTGTAAGAAATTTTGAAAAATCTACAAATTATATAAATCGTACATTTGTAAATAATCAAAAAACGAATTATCATGTAAATGAAAATAAAAATAGTGAAGGGAGAAATGATTATGAAAGAGTTGATATACAAACAAATGGGAGATTATCAAATACCACAAGTAGCATTACCAAAAACGAAGAAAATGCCTCAAGGGAGATTCTCAAGAATGAGGGAGAAATACTTAAAGGAGAACAAAAAAGGACTATACGAGGAATTGATGATAGATGGCAAAATGGAAGAACATTTAGGAGAAATAGAGGAAACAGCTCAAAGCAGATTGAAACTACTAATCAAACAATTAGCAGAGAAAGCTCAAGTGAACGAGGAGATGAAGAGAGTAGATCAAATGGGTTGGGTACAAGAAATGAACTCAATACGAAACCAAGCAGAAGAAATGATAATAACAGAATTGATTTACAATTAAATCTATTTACAGATAGCTATATTCCACCAATAAAAAATTTACCAAGTGTAGAAGAACAAATAAATAATATTCAAGCACAGGCAGAGGTAGAAAATACTTCTGCTTTTGAATTTACACAAAAAGTAATAGATGATGTTCTTTTAGAGGGTAGTCATTTTGCTGATGGAAAATTTAGAATTTATAGATTATTCCAAGAAAGTTATTCTACTGAAAATAACATTACTTTTCTTAAAAAAGAATATGGCGAGGGTGGTGGAGGTGTAAGAAATTACGAAAATTTAGACGAATGGCATAATGCAAAAGGAATTAGACTAACATTCGGACTAAAAGAAAATGCACCAGATACTTTGCTAACATGGAGTAAGGTTGAAAAAAGAATAAAAGAATTAGTTAATGCTGATATTTACCTTAATAGCAATGAAAAAGAAGAATATCAAAAATGGCTTAATGAGGAATATGAAAATCAAAAATGGATGTATGATGCAAGAATAAATCCAGATCAAAAACAAGTAGTTGTTGATGAAGAAAATCAAGATATTCAAAATATAGAAAAAAATTATAAGTTATCTAACGGCAATTATTTTCACTTCCATACTAATGATGAGGGGTATTATTATGCGATTTATAATAACTTTGGAACAGAAATAGATGGTGGTTTACTAGAATATTCTGAAATAGATAATACTAAACAATCTGAACTAGATATAAGAAAAAGACTTGCTGATTTTACTGACATAGAGGAATTAGCAAAAGAAAATTTAAGAGAAGTAAGTCAAGAATTTATTGATAATTTAGAGTCTGGAGTTATTGCAGAAGAAGTTGGAAATGCTGTTTTAGAAAAAGTAGAAAATGATGCTATAAATGTAGTAAATGAGCTAAAAGAAAAAGATATTGAGCAAGCACAAAATGTATTAAATTTATTTAAAGCCAGAGAAGAAAATGGAAAGCCACTTGATAGAGATGAATATTATAAAAAACAAGAAAAAATAAACTATCATATTGATAACAATTCTTTAGGAGAAGGAACAGCAAAAGAAAAAGTTAGAAGAAATATAGATGCAATAAAACTACTTAAGAAGCTAGAAGATGAAAACAGATTAGCAAACAAAGAAGAACAAGAAATTCTAGCTAGTTATGTAGGTTGGGGTGGACTTCCAGATGTATTTGATGAAAATAAAACAAATTGGAGTGAAGAATATCACGAACTAAAAGAACTATTGACAGATAAAGAATATAGTTCTGCACGAGCATCTACACTAACTGCTTTTTATACACCACCAATAGTAATAAAAGCTATATATAAAACTTTGCAAAATATGGGACTAGAACAAGCAAATATTTTAGAACCAAGTTGCGGTACAGGAAACTTTTTAGGAATGTTGCCAGAAGAAATGCAAAATTCTAAATTATATGGTATTGAGCTAGATTCTATAAGTGGTAGAATAGCAAAACAATTATATCAGAAAGCAGATATAAGAGTAGAGGGGTATGAAAAAGCAGATTTACCAGATTCTTTTTTTGATGTAGCAATAGGAAATGTACCTTTTGGAGATTTCAAAGTAAATGATAGCAGATATGATAAAAACAATTTCTTAATACATGATTATTTCTTTGCTAAAACTTTAGATAAAGTTAGACCAAATGGCGTAATTGCTTTTATAACATCTAAAGGAACAATGGACAAAGCAAGTCCAGAAGTTAGAAAGTATATAGCACAAAGAGCAGAGCTTTTAGGTGCAATTAGATTACCAGACAATACATTTACTAAAAATGCTGGAACAAAGGTAACATCTGATATTATCTTCTTGCAGAAAAGAGAAAATTTGACCGATATAATGCCAGATTGGGTATATCTTGATAAAGATAGCAATGATATTTCAATGAATGCTTATTTTACTGATAAACCAGAAATGATATTAGGAAATATGGAGATTGTTTCTACAGCTTATGGTTATGATTCTACTTGTAAAGCAGATGAAAATCAAAATTTAGAAGAACAATTGAATTATGCAATTACTAATATTCATGGAGAATTACAAGATAACATTATTGAAAATGAAATAGAACAGGAAGATACATCTATTCCAGCTATTCCAAGTGTAAAAAATTTTTCTTATGCAATAATAGATGACAAGATTTATTTTAGAGAAAATTCACGAATGATTTTACAAGATGATTTACCATTAACAAATCAAAACAGAATAAAAGGTTTAATCGCATTAAGAGAACAAACTAGAGAACTTATAGATTTACAATTACAAGATCGTTCTGATGAATATATACATATTGCACAAGCAAAATTAAATGAAATATACGATAGATTCACAAAAGAATATGGACTTATAAATTCAAGAGCAAATGAAAATGCTTTCTCTAATGATAGTAGTTATTTTCTATTATGCTCACTCGAAAAAATTGATGGAGATGGCAAATTTGTAGGAAAAGCTGATATATTCAATAAAAGAACTATAAAAGCTAAAAAACAAATATTGAAAGTTGATACTCCAGATGAGGCTTTAATTCTATCTATACAAGATAAGGCAAAAGTTGATTTGAACTATATGCAAAAATTATGTGGTATAGATATGGACAAAATGGTAAAAAGTCTTGAGGGAGTAATTTTTAATGTTCCAGAATATGGAGAACCAAACCATTGGGTAACTGCTGATGAATATTTATCTGGAAATGTTAGAGAAAAACTAAAAATTGCTGAAGAATTTGCAAAAGAAGATCCTAGTTTTAATATAAATGTAGAAAAATTAAAAGAAGTTATACCAGAAGATTTAACAGCAAGTGAAATTGGTGTTAAGTTAGGCTCTACATGGATACCACCAGAAATAGTTAGACAATTTATTTTTGAACTACTAGAAACTCCAAGATATAATCAATGGGATATTAAAGTAAAATATTCTAACATAACTGCTGAATGGTATATTGATGGAAAGAGTGTAGATAGAGATAATGTAAAAGCATATTCTACTTATGGTACACCAAGAATAAATGCTTATAAAATAATAGAGCAAACACTTAATTTAAAAGATGTAAAAGTATTTGATACTATTATAGATGATGAGGGCAGAAAGCAAAGAGTATTAAATAGAAAAGAAACTGCAATAGCATCAAGTAAACAAGATGCTATAAAAGAGGCTTTTTTAAATTGGATATGGAATGAACCAGAACGAAGAAATAAATTAGTAAGACTTTATAATGACAAGTTTAATTCTATAAGACCAAGAGAGTATGACGGCTCTCATATAGATTTTGTAGGAATGAATCCAGAAATAAAATTAAGGACACATCAATTAAATGCAGTAGCTCATGTTTTATATGGTAAAAATGTTTTACTTGCTCACGAAGTAGGTGCTGGAAAAACTTTTGAAATGGTTGCAGCTGCAATGGAAAGTAAAAGATTAGGCTTATGCAATAAGTCTTTATTTGTAGTTCCAAACCATATTATAGAACAATTTGCTAGTGAGTTTTTACAGCTATATCCAAGTGCAAATATTTTAGTAGCAACTAAAAAAGATTTTGAAACAAAAAACAGAAAGAAATTTTGTAGTAGAATAGCAACAGGAGATTTTGACGCAATAATAATAGGACATTCTCAATTTGAAAAAATTCCAATGTCAATTGAAAGACAAAAATCTATATTAGAGGCACAAATAAATGATATAACAAATGGCATAAGAGAAGAAAAGGAAAAAAAGGGAGAATATTACACTATCAAGCAATTAGAAAAGACTAAAAGAGGATTAGAAACAAGACTTGAAAAGCTTAATAAACAAGAAAGAAAAGATGATGTAGTAACTTTTGAAGAATTGGGAATTGATAAATTATTCGTTGATGAAGCTCACAATTACAAAAACTTATTCTTATATACTAAAATGAGAAATGTTGGAGGAATAGCTCAAACAGAAGCTCAAAAATCTACTGACTTATTTATGAAATGTAGATATTTAGATGAGATTACAGGTGGTAAAGGTACTATCTTTGCAACTGGAACACCAGTAAGTAATTCTATGGCAGAACTTTATACAATGCAGAGATATTTACAATATGATGATCTAAAGAAAAATGAATTAGAACATTTTGATAATTGGGCAAGTACATTTGGGGAAACTATTACAGCAATAGAACTTGCACCAGAACGGAACAGGTTACAGAGCTAAAACAAGATTTGCAAAATTTCATAATCTACCAGAGCTAATGTCAATGTTCAAACAAGTAGCTGATATACAAACAGCTGAAACATTAAATTTACCTACTCCAGATTTTGAGAATATAAATGTTGTTGTAAAACCTAGCGATATACAGCAAGATATGGTACAAAGTCTAGGAGATAGAGCAGAAAATATAAGAAATGGTGGAGTAGATGCTTCCATAGATAATATGTTAAAGATTACTAACGAAGGAAGAAAGTTAGCACTAGACCAAAGACTTATAAATCCTTTATTACCAGATGCAGAAAGTAGCAAAGTAAAGTCTTGTTTAGATAATATTTATAAGATATGGGAAGAAAATACAGATAAAAAATCTACTCAAATGGTATTTTGTGATTTATCTACTCCAAAAGACTTAAAAGGATTTGAAAAAGAAGAATTTACAGATGTATATAATGAATTAAAGAAAAAGCTAGTTGAAAAAGGTATTCCACAAAATGAAATAGCTTTTATTCATGAGGCAGATACAGAGGCTAAAAAGAAAGAGTTATTTGGTAAAGTAAGACAAGGAGAAGTAAGAATTTTAATGGGTTCTACTCAAAAAATGGGAGCTGGAACAAATGTACAAGACAAGCTAATAGCTATGCACCATTTAGACTGTGCCTGGAAACCATCAGATCTAACTCAAAGAAATGGTCGTATGATTAGACAAGGAAATGAAAATGAAAAAGTATTTGTTTATTCTTATGTAACAGAGAAAACATTTGATAGCTATATGTATCAATTAGTAGAGCAAAAGCAAAAATTCATATCACAAATAATGACATCAAAGACTCCAGCAAGATCTATGGAAGATATAGATGATAAAGCTCTAACTTATGGGGAAATTAAAGCATTAGCAACAGGTAATCCATTGATATTAGAAAAAACCGAATTAGATACTGAAGTTTCTAAACTAAAACTATTAAGGCAAGAATTTATGAACCAAAGATATGCTTTACAAGATAAAGTTATTAAATATTTTCCAGAAGAAATTGCAAGATTAAATAATAAGATTGAAGCTATGGAAGAAGATACAATTTGGTTAGATGAGCATACTAAACCTAACAAAGATGGATTCTCTCCAATGAAAATAGAAGATACTTTATATACTGAAAAACAAGATGCAGGTAAGAAATTATTAGAATGTGTACAAACTTTAAAAAGCATGGAAGTTAAGGAAATTGGAGAATATAGAGGCTTCAAAATGGAAATTAGCTTTGATTCATTTAGTAAAAATATAAAATTAAAATTGAAAAATAAATTTAGTTATTCATTAGATTTAGGAACTGACACAAATGGTAATATAACTAGAATAAATAATTGTTTAGAAAATAT
>JBJEFS010000072.1:0-12837 GCA_051874325.1 Anaeroplasma sp. | reverse complement strand
ATTTTTCCTCAGTAATAATAATTTTAGGATAGTCTCTAATATCTATATCAAAAAAAGCCCTAACACTATTTTTTAATTCAGACATTCTAGCAGATAATTGCAATGGTTTAGCAGTTAAAAAAGTATAATAATATTCCAATACTGGAGCTAAATGATGTTTATTATCTTCATTATTAATTAATGAATAATTTGATCTATCCATTTCTTCTGAAACTTGATATTATTCTTATGTTTTATACAATTTTGTGGAAGCATATATGTCATAGCTAACTTTTCAATTGACGGTGTATCTATATCCAATACAGCAGAAATCATATGAAGATTAAGAATAATAAGCCTGCTAGACCAAAATTCCACATTATTTTTCCTATCGATAAGATAACGGACGCTAAAGAGTATAGGGCTATGAGCGAAAAGGTCTACTCCATTTTTCCTTTCGTTGATGGACAAGCTTTAGATTCAGCTAGATTATTATTTGGTACTGCTGAACCTAAAGTTGATTATATCGATGGAACTAGAACTCTTACTGATTTTTTTAAGGAATATGATGATGAAGCTAAATTTGCTGCTTTAGATGAAATCATACCAGAAGGCAGTCGAAATAAGACAATGTACTCCATTGCTTTGAAACTTCTTACTAGATATGGATTATGTAGTGAATCATTAGATAAGTATCGTGAAGTATCAACAAAATGCTCTCCATATTTAAAAAATGATGAACTTAATACCATATGTAAATCCACCTTAAAGTATTACAAAGTAATAAAGTCACAAAAGGATTATATTCCACCAGAGCAATATAACAATGATTCGTGGGACAAATTTGTACCTTTAGATGAGGTAGTTTTACCTTCATTTCCTATAGATGCATTACCTGATGTACTAAGAAATTATGTTTCTGATGTAGCTGAATCTACTCAAACACCTATTGATATGGCTGGTGTTGCTTCTCTTGCTCTTATGTCAATAGCTATGCAACCAAGATATAAGGTTATTGGTAAAGCAGACTGGGAAGTACAATTATCACTATACTGTATGATTGTTGCTGAACCTAGTGATAGAAAGTCTGCAGTATTTAATCAAATCATTAAGGTGATTCAGTCCTTTGAACCGAATATAATGAACATCATTCAATCGATGTTTTAAAGAGTCAAGAAGAACATTCATCCCTTGAGAAAAAGTATAAGAAAGCCGTTAAGGATTATGAAAACGGAAAGATTACTAAAGATGAATACGATGAAGCATTTAGAAAATACTCCACTCATAAAGTTATTAAACCTATTTCACTAACTTTAGATAAATAATGCCAAAAGAAAACCTCATCCAAGAGTGAATAGCTTAGGGGTGAGGCTATTTTTTCTTTTAAAATACTATAAGTCAATGATTCATCATTTAGTAAAAAATCTTTTAATCCTATTGTTAAAATTCCATTTTCATCTTTCTTAGGTTTTATATTATCCTTAACAATTATTACCTTTTTAAATGAATCTTCAATATTCAAAAGTGATTTCTTTTCTTGATCATTTTTTTCATCATTAAGCATATCATATGCTGATTGTATATAATATCTTGAACTTCCTTTATTAATTACAAAATCACATTCTAGTTGTTTTCTTATATATTTACCATTTAATTGTTTTTCATTAATCTTAACAACTCCAACATCAATAGAAAATCCTCTGATACATAATTCGTTATAAATGATGTTTTCCATTATATGGTTTTCTTCTTGTTGTCTAAAATTCAATCTAGCGTTTCTTAATCCTATATCAGTAAAATAATACTTAGAAGGGGTATTGATGTATTTTTTGCCTTTTATATCATATCTTAATGACTTTCTAATTAAATATGAATCTTCTAAGTAGTCGAGATAATCTTTTATTGTGTTTGGTGAAATAGATATATTACATACACTTTTAAATGTATTAACTAACTTTGTAGGATTAGTTAAAGATCCTACTGAAGATGAAATAATATTAAGTAATTGTTCAAATTCATTATCGTTCTTTATTTTATTTCTTTCTTTTATGTCTTTTATATAGGTTTCTGTAAATAAATCTTTTAAATAATTTATCTTATCTTCATCGGATTCTTGACTTAATACTAGAGGCATTCCACCGTACGTATAATATTCCTTCCACGCTGTATCAAAATCATCATAAGAACTATAGAATTCTTTAAATGACAATGGGTTTAAATGAATCTCATCCCCTCTTCCTCTGAATTCTGTAATTACGTCTTTAGACAATAGTTTAGAATTACTACCTGTAACATATATATCCAAATTATTCATATGTAAAAAATCGTTTAATACAGATTCAAAATTATTACACATTTGGATTTCATCAATAAATATAAAATACTTTTCATCAGATTTAATATGATTCAAAACATATTCATAAAGTTTATATGGATCTCTTAGTTTCTCAAAACTTAGTCTGTCAAGTTCTATTGATATTATATTTTCTTTTTTAACACCTTTGGATAATAAATAATCTCTAAAAATATGAAACAGTAAAAAAGATTTGCCACATCTTCTTATGCCTGTAATAACTTTAATTAGTCCGTTATTCATTTTTCTAATAAGTTTATTTAAATAATAATCTCTTTTAATCATATTCATTTCTCCACTGAATATTTTTGCAATATTTGCATTTTTCTTCACTAATAAAGATTAATTAATATATACACCATAGTCAATAAACGGCAAGATTGACCTAAATCAAATTTCAAACGTGCAAGTAATAAATCTATTGCTTAGAGTTTGAAACGAAAAACGTAAATCGTTCTATTCGAGATAATAGTTATTAGGAAGAACAAAATCCCTAACGGGTTTGATACTTTTGTTCAAGTAATTATTTAAATAAATTATAATTACATGTTATTTAAGAAGAACCTTTTAAAAGGAAATGATGAATAATCATTTTTCTTATAATTAATTTGATGCTTTTATTTTTAATGCTCATGTGATATAATTGTTTTGTATTTTATGAAAGGATACTCTTTTGAGTAAGAAAAGGTGATTTTGTGAGAATAAATCCTAAATTATTTGATGTTGCCAATGAAGTTACACCAGTAGAAGTTCAAGAGTTTGATGGTAGAAAAATCGAAGTGTATCTAATGGATGACTTTAGTGGAGTAAAGGAAGAGTTTGTTGTTGGAAAAGGACAATTTGCAGTTTGGGCCTCTTTAGATGGAGTAAATTATAGATTATTTTTAGAAAATGGTTATTATGAAGCTGTAGGGGAGCTTTATACTATGCCAGTAAATAAAATATGGGTGGAATTTTGGGATAGAACAGATGTTATTTCAAGGAAATTTTCTAAATTCTTTATATATCCTATGATGGCTGTTGCTATAATATTGTGTATTGTTTCATTAGCTCTTTCTAGTGTTTTGAAAGATATAGGTACGTACATAATCATAGGTGTATTGGTTGTAATGTTCATTTTGATGATTTTTATAAATGCTAAAACTAAAAAAACTATTATGAATGAAAATATTAAGAGTAGGGACTTAATTATTAAGTATTTTGGCGAAAAGAAATTTGATAATCTTATTGATAAGCAAAAAGATTATATGGATAAGTATTTTGATAATTTGTATCCAAATGAAGAAGAAATTATAGAGAATGAAAATAAAGAAGAAATAGAAGTTAATGAAGAAACTCTAGAAGTTAAAGAAGAAGCATTGGATAATGTAGATAAGAAAGAAAATCAAGATTCTAATTTAGAAGATTCAAAATAATTATAATTTTTTAGGAGAGAAAAAGATGAGTTCGATTGACACATTGTGTGTAAATTCATTACGTGTTATAGGCGCTGAAATGATTACTAAGGCAAAGAGTGGACATCCAGGTATTGTTTTAGATGCAGCTCCTATACTTCATACATTATTTACTAGACATATAAATATTAATAGTTTAGATGAAAAATGGTTTGATAGAGATAGATTCGTTTTATCTGCCGGTCATGGTTCTGCGTTACTATATATGCTATTATGTCTTGGTGGATATATATCAAAAGAAGATTTAATGGAGTTCCGCCAAAAAGGTAGTATTACACCAGGACATCCAGAGTATGGTCATACATCTGGTGTTGAGGTCACAACTGGTCCATTAGGACAAGGTATTGCAACAAGTGTTGGTTTAGCAATTGCTGAGAAGTATTTATCTGCTAGATTTAATAAGAATGGCTTTTCGGTTATAAATCATTATACATATGTATTATGTGGAGATGGTGATTTACAGGAAGGTATTTCTATGGAAGCAATGTCTTTAGCTGGTCATTTAGGTTTAGGAAAACTTATTGTTTTATTTGATTCAAATGACATTCAGCTTGATGGTGAGGTTTCACAGGTTAATTCTGATAATATACAGCTTAAGGCTGAGTCTATGGGTTGGGAATATATTTTAGTCGAAGATGGTAATGATTGTGATGCAGTTGACAAAGCAATTACCAAAGCTAAAGATAGTTTATCAAAACCTACAATAATAGAGATTAAAACTATCATTGGATATGGTGCTCCAAATAGTGGTGAATCATCTATTCATGGTAAACCAATGCCTGAGGATGATGTTAAGGCTCTAAGAAAGTTTTTAGATTATGATTTTGAAGAATTTGATTTTCCTGATTCAGTTAAGAATTTTTATAAAGAAAATTTAATTGATAGAGGTTATAAGGCTGACTCAGATTGGAATGCATTATTAGAACATTATTCTAAAATTTATCAAGATGAATATAAAGAATTATGTAGATTTATGTATGAGGATTATTCATTAACAGATTATGAAGGCTTGCCTACATATGAAGTTGGTAAGAAGGAATCAACTCGTAAGGTTATGGGTAGTGTACTTGATTGGATGTCATCTAAATTACCTAATATTATGGGTGGTTCTGCAGATTTAACTGCATCAACAATGGTTAAGGGAGCGGATGGTATTTTTGGAAATTCAAATCCATTGGGAAGAAATCTTAAATTTGGCGTTCGCGAGCATGCGATGGCTGCAATTACTAATGGATTAACATTACATGGTGGACTAAGAGGATTTTGTTCTGGATTCTTTGTGTTTAGTGACTATTTAAAGCCAGCTGTTAGACTTGCATCAATTATGAAGATACCTACATTGTTCTTTTTCTCACATGATACAGTTTGTGTAGGAGAAGATGGACCAACTCATCAGCCAGTTGAACAATTAACAATGTTTAGATCAATGCCTAATACAAATGTTGTTAGACCAGCTGATGCGACAGAAATGACAGAAGCAATGCTTATGGCTTTTGAAAAGAATACATATCCAACTGTTATTGTATCCTCAAGACAAACATTACCAAATTTGGATTGTACTTCTAAAGATGGTGTAAGAAAAGGTGCTTATTATGTATATCAACCATCAAAGCCAGCTAAATATAATTTACTTGCTTGTGGCTCTGAGGTATGTTTATGTGTTGAAGCAGCTAAAAAATTAGAAGAAGAAAAGATTTATGTTAATGTAATTTCTATGCCTTCAATGTTTATTTTTGAACAACAAAGTGAAGAGTACAAAAAGTCAATTTTATCACCAGAAATTAAGACTATGGCAGTTGAAATGGGTTCAACAATGCCATGGTTTAAATATGCTGATCAGGTTTTAGGTATTGATATTTTTGGTTCTTCAATGCCACTTAAAGATATATATGGTGAATATGGTTTTACAGTTGAAAATATCATATATAAGTTAAAAAGTAATTTTAAAAAAAGTAAGTAAAATTTTGGATGTGTAAAAAATAGATTTCAATTCTATTGATTGACACATCCTTTTTATTTATTGTCTTATAGTTATTATATATAAATATAAAAAGGCTGACAAACAGCCTTTATTATAGGTTCATTTTAAAATATTTTTTTGTAAATTCTTCGCAAGGAATTGGTTTATCGTAATAATAACCTTGAACTAAAACACATCCTATTGATTTCAAGAATTCAACTAGCTCTTTTGTTTCTACACCTTCACATAGGACATTTAGATTTAAATTTTTAGCTAAGTTCATAACGAAAGTTAATATAACTTTTTCCTTTATACCTTCTTTACTACAGAAGTTTTTATCAAGCTTTATTGTATCAAAATCTAAATTTGCAAGTGAAGATAAGTTAGAATATCCAGCACCGAAGTCATCCATTGAAATTGAATAACCATTTGCATGTAATTTTTTTATTACATTGGATATTAAGTCAACATTGTCGATGTACATTCCTTCAGTTATTTCTATTTCGATTAAAGAAGGGTCAATTTCATATTTATTTCTTATGATATTAATTTTATCTATATATGAATCAAAATTCTTTTGATATCTAGATATATTAAGAGATATTGTAATTGGCTTTATATTGCTATCGATAATATGTCTTTGATATTTACATACATTTTCAAATACTATTAAATCTAATTCATCAATAAAACCATTTTGTTCAAATAATGGTATGAAAACATTTGGAGTAAGAATTTTTTCATTATTGAAATTCCATCTTGTTAATGCTTCTGCTCCAACGATTTCATTAGTTAAAGTATTTACTTTTGGTTGAAGATATAGTAAGAATTCATTATTATCCTTTGCTATATACATATGTCTTTCTAATTGTAGACGTTTATTTTGATTTTCATAAATAATAGGTGTAAAGAATAAGTACTTTTCGTCTGTAATACGTGGTTGTTTTCTAGATAAATTTGCTTTATCGATGGCAGTAGTTAAATCGTCCATTGTAGTGTGCAAATAAATACCAGCAATAATATTAAATTTACTATAATATGGGAATATTGTAGATGTATGCTTTTCTAATTCATTTAAATAATTAATTATGTAATCCTTATCTAAGGTTGGAAGAAAAATTAAAAAGCAATCCTCTGATACTCTACAATATATTTCCTCTCTTGAAATATAACGAATACTATCTGCTACAGCTTTTAGTGCTTGATCACAGATTGCTGTACCTAATAAATCAATAGAATGAAGATATGAATCAAATGATAAACTAATGATAGAGTACGTATTTGGATCTGACGAATCTGATATATACTCATAAACAGTATCTCTCCATTTTGAATAGTTGTAGATATTGGTTAATCTATCATATGATAATTGTCTTATATGAAGCACATTTTCATATTCTTTATTTAAGAATATTGAATATATCTTTGATATTAGCATTAGTGAGGCAACATCATTTTGATTCCAAAATTTATTTGTTCCACACATATCAAAGGTTATGGTTCCTAAATTTCTTTCTAAATATTTAAGTGAAAAAGCAAGAACAGAAGTAGTACCTGATTCATGTAATATAGGATAAACCTCTAATTGCTTGTTTGATTCAACTTGAGATATTTTTAACATTCCAGTATTATCAAATGATCGATTCCATTTTTCTTTTTGATCCTTTTGAGGTACTATATTGACTATATTTGCTCTAGGATTGTTCCAGTTAAAGCATCTAGATAAACTGTCATCGTCTGGATTAAAGGTTATCAATAAAACTCTATCTAACAAGAAATAATTACCTAATAGTGATAATGAATCTTCAATATTTTTTATTTTGCTTCCATTTCTATATAAAATTTCAAATATACCAGCAATAATATTAAAGTGTGTACTTATATTGTTAGTAGATTCTTCTAATGAACCCTCTTGCTTTAATTCATAGTCATCTGCCTTTCCACATTTTTTCTCGTCATAAATAATAAAACAATTTCTTCCTTTATTTTTACCTCTTGCTAAGGCAACTGAAGCTTTTTTAAATAAAATATTAAATGTATCTCCATCCTTAGGATAGCTTGAGCATCCTAAGGTAGCAGTTATTGTTGCTTGCTTTATATTATGACTTTGTAGGTTGGAAATAGCATTTCTAATATTTGTACATGCAGTATGAATAAACTGATAGTTGTTTTCAATATAAGTGATAATCATAAATTTATCTCCACCTATACGGCTAACAAAACCATCATTTTTTAAGAATTTTTTAAGTATAGCTGCTGTTTCAACTAATGCTACATCACCAAACATATGGCCATAATTTTCATTAAAATAATCGAAATTATCTAAGTCTAGTATCATTAGTGCAAAAGGTCTTTTACTTTTTATTGCTTCATTAAATTTACTCATTATACCAGTTTTTGTATAAATTTTAGTTAGTGGATCAAATGAATGAATTGGTTCTTTGTCTTTTCTAGAGAAAGTAATTAATACCTTTTGTTCTGTATATACATAGCCTTTACACTTTATGATAATTTTTTCTCCATTTTCATCTTCATATTTAGCATTAATAGAAAATGGTTCTCCTGATGGTACTAAATTTTTTAAAAATTTTAAAATTTTTTCTTTTGAAGCAGAATTAAGATTTAATAATTTTCCAAAAATCTCTGAAAATTCTTCATATGAAATATTAGCACCTAAATTTCTATCACCATCAATTACTTTTTCAATAATTTTTTTATTTAAATCCATTGAAATAACAAGATCGTTATTTAGATGAAGTAAGCTATCATAAAAGTTAATATCAAACATAGATTCCACCTCCTTATAAAAGAACAAAAAAATTAATGAAAACGTTTATTTTGTTAAATTATATCATTGTTAGAGGAAAATGTCAAACAAGGAGGGGGGTAAAAAAATGAAACAGATAAATTTTACTATTTTTTTTTATAAAAAAATGTATAATAGATATGTAGAAAGGAGTATATAACGAATAGGTGTTTTGTTATATTAATGGGTATATGAATTTTGATTTAAGTTTTTTTAAAGAAATAACAATGGAGATTTTTCAAACTGATTCACCATCAGGTTTTTCCAATAGTATAAATGATAAAATTAAATCTATATTAAATATAATTGGTTTTGATAATGTGAAGGTCTCTAATACAAATTGTGTTGAGGTTTTAGTTGAGGGTATTAACCATCAAAAAAAGATTGGTGTTGCTTCTCATGTTGACACATTAGGATTGATGGTTAGGTCAATAAACGTTGATGGTACTCTAAATGTTACAAATGTTGGGGGACCATGCATTCCTACATTAGATGGAGAGTATTGTAAAATATATACAAGAGATGGAAGATATTATAGTGGAACCATTTTATCAAATTCTCCTTCTGTTCATGTTTATAAAGATAGTTCAACAAAGGATAGAAATATTGATAATATTGTTGTAAGAATTGATAAAAGGGTTATGAATAAAGATGACGTCTTAAAGCTAGGAATTAATAATGGTGATTATGTATGCTATGATCCAAAAACAATTTTTGTAGAAGATTTTTTAAAATCAAGATTTATTGATGATAAGGCATCTGCTTGCATAATACTTACGGTTTTGGATTATATGAAAAAAAATAACATTAAACCTATTTATGATACAAAGTTTTTCTTTACAAATTTTGAAGAGGTTGGTCATGGTGCATCAGCGATTACAGATATTGATGAATTCTTAGCCATTGATATGGGTTGTGTTGGTAAAGATTTAGATGGAAATGAGTATGCAGTTAGTATTTGTGCAAAGGATTCGTCAGGACCATATGATTATGATTTAACAACTAAATTAATTAATTTGGCTAAAGATAATGAATTGAATTACACAATTGATATTTTCCCTTACTATAGTTCGGATGCGTCTGCAGCTCAAAGAGGTGGTTTAAATTGTAAAGCAGCATTAATTGGTACTGGTGTTGCTGCATCTCATGGTATGGAAAGAACTCATTTAGAAGGTATAGAAAATACAATGAAATTATTATTTTTATATTTGACAAAGTAGGTGTTTAATATGTATGATGTTATTGTCGTTGGTGGTGGACATGCTGGGTGTGAAGCAGCATTAGCTGATGCGAGAATGGGATTAAAAACATTATTGATAACTGGCAACTTAAATATGGTTGGTTCGATGCCCTGCAATCCATCAATAGGTGGTCCTGCAAAGGGAGTTGTTGTTAGAGAAATTGATGCATTAGGTGGATATATGGGTAAAAATGCAGATTTATGCCAAATCCAAACTAAAATGTTAAATAGATCAAAAGGACCAGCGGTTTGGGCATTAAGATTTCAAGAAGATAAAATTTTATATTCAAGGCAGATGCTTAGGCATTTAAAGGAAACTGAGAATTTAGATTTATTAGAGGAATATGTTATTGATTTAATAGCTGAAGAGAATGTTATAAAAGGCGTTAAGGTTGAAAATGGTGATATTATTGAAGCTAAGGCTGTCATCATTACAACAGGAACATATTTAGATAGTAGAATTTTAAGGGGTCATTGGACAAAAAATGAAGGACCAGATGGTCAAAAAACCTCTAAAGGAATATCTGAGGCATTAAAACGCTTTGGTTTTACAATTCAAAGATTAAAAACAGGTACACCAGCTAGAATAAAAGCATCAACAATTGATTTTTCACTAACTAGTGAAGAACCAGGTGATGATGTAGTATGGCACTATAGTTTTGATAAAGGCTATGATTCATTGACAAATAAAAAGGTTTCTTGTTATTTAACATATACTAATCAAAGTATTCATAATTTAATTTTAGAAAATCTTGATAAGTCTGCTATGTATGGAGGAGTAGTTGAGGGTATTGGTCCAAGATATTGTCCATCAATTGAGGATAAGGTAGTTAGATTTAAGGATAAAGAACGACACCAAATTTTTTATGAACCTGAATCACTAGAGTTAGATCAAGAATATATTCAAGGTTTTTCCACATCTATGCCAATTGAGATACAAGATCAAATGATTAGAATGCTTCCTGGTTTAAAAGATTGTGAGGTTATTCGTTATGCTTACGCAATAGAATATGATGCGATTGATCCTCTTGAAATATGGCCTAGTTTAGAAACTAAACATATTAAGCATTTATTTACAGCAGGACAAATTAATGGTACATCTGGATATGAAGAAGCTGCAGCTCAAGGATTAATGGCAGGCATTAATGCTGGATTACTTGTTAAAGGAAGAAAGCCTATTGTACTATCGAGGGATGAAGCATATATTGGTGTTATGATAGACGATTTAGTAACAAAGGGAACAAAAGAGCCATACCGATTGTTGACTTCTAGAGCAGAATATCGATTATTATTAAGACACGATAATGCAGATTTAAGATTGCGTCAAATTGGATATGAAGCTGGACTTATATCTGAAGAACAATTTTTAAGATTTAATAAGAAAAAAGAAGCAATAAATAAAACTATCTTATTATTTAATGAAATAAAATTAAAACCCAATTTAGTTAATCCCATTATTGCACAATATGGTTCTACAGCTTTAAATGAAAGTTTATCATTAAGTAATTTAATTCGCCGCCCAGAAATTAATTATGAAATTATTTTAGAGTTGCTTAATAAAGCTAATGTCAATTTAGATATTGACTATGATAATAAAAATGAAGTTTTAGAACAGGTAGAAATACATTATAAATATGATGGGTATATTAAAAAGTCTTTAGAACAAGCAAAAAAAATGAAGTATTATGATTCAAAAGAAATTCCTGAGAATATAAATTATGATGATGTTGATAACATTGCGCTTGAAGCAAGAGAAAAATTGAAAAAAATTAATCCAAGAACAATTGGACAGGCATCAAGAATTAGTGGTGTTAATCCAGCTGATATTTCAGTTTTAATTGTTTATATTGATAAAAGTTTAAGGGAGTAAAATATGAATTTTATACAGGAATTAGAAAAATTAAATATTGTAGTAAATGATAATATTTTAAGGAAATTTGAAATTTATTATAAAGATTTAGTCGAAGCTAATAAATATATGAATCTTACGGCTATTACTGATCATGAAGAAGTATATAATAAACATTTTTTAGATTCATTGACTATTTTAAAGGCAATTGATTTAAATAAAAAAATATCTTTGTGTGATGTCGGTAGTGGTGCTGGATTTCCATCAATACCTTTATCTATAGTTTATCCTAGTATAGATATAACAATTATTGATGCCTTAAACAAAAGAATTAATTTTTTAAATGATATAATAGCAAAATTAGAATTAAGTAATACTAAAGCATTTCATTTTAGAGCCGAAGAATATGCTAAAGATAATAGAGAATCATTTGATGTTGTAACAGCAAGAGCAGTAGCGAGATTAAATGTGTTACTTGAGCTTTGTATGCCTTTAGTAAAAATTAATGGGTATTTTGTGGCTATGAAAGGACAAACTGCAGAAGAAGAATTGTTTGAAGCCTCTAAGGCTATAGATATACTTGGAGGTAAGGTGGAAAAAATAATTAATTTTGAACTTCCAGACTTAGCTGGTTTTAGAGAGATAATTGTTATTAAAAAAATTAAGAATACGCCCAATAAATATCCACGTGCTTATTCAAAAATAAAGGAGAAACCATTGAATGTATGAATTAAACCAAATTGTTAAAACAAAGAAAAAGCATGTTTGTGGTTCTAATGAGTGGAAGATTATTAGAACTGGTGCAGATTTGAAATTAGAATGTCAAGGGTGTCAAAGGGTTATTATGTTGGCATCCTTTGAATTAGATAAAAGAATTAAGAAGTAATTACTATATGAAAAATCTTTAAAAATTTTTAAAAAAAGAAAAATATTTGTTGACAATGATTTTTTAAAGTGGTATACTTATGGAGCACTATGACTTTGTAGTTGTTAAATATGGTTGGGTAGCGAAGAGGCTAAACGCGGCAGACTGTAAATCTGCTCCTTAGGGTTCGGCGGTTCGAAACCGTCCCCAACCACCATTTAAAAATTATATTGACAAATACAAATCGTAGTGATAAAATAATCAATGCGCGTTTGCGCAAATGAGTCTTTGAAAACTGTATATGACGAACTAAGCGTAAAAAGAATGAACA
>JBJEFS010000071.1:0-2887 GCA_051874325.1 Anaeroplasma sp. | reverse complement strand
TTAGCGAATTCTAAATTATATCAAAGATTTACAAAATATAACAAAAAAGTTTAGAGGAATTGCGAATAGATATTTATGTAAAATATTGTAAAAATATAAGTAAGTCTATCTTGAAAAATGGGGGGAGTGAGATGTAGAAATGGAATATTGAGTTAAGTTAATTAAGAAAGGAGAGATTTAGTTGAAAATGATGAAAAGGTTTTTTTCGTTTTTCTTAGGAAGTCTGATGTTGGTTACCGGCACGAATGTTTTGGCTGGCGGTAATGATAAAGAAGATAGTAAGTCGCCTAGCTCTTCAAAGCGTTTACCCGTTATAAATATAGCGGTAGTTGGTGATGATGATGAAGGAAAAGAGAATTTTATAAAGTCATATACTGAAATAAAAGGCAGCAACTATTATGGTGTTCAGTCCTATAAGTTGAAATATGAAGAACAAATAATAAAATTTTTTGATATACCGTCAGATTTAGGTGCTGGAAATAAGATTAAAGAAAAATGGATAAATAATTTTTTGAAAAGTTCAAAGAGAAATCGTAATGTACCTTTTTGTGCGTACGTAATTATTTGTCTGAATGTAGAAACCGAAAAAGAAGAATTGGTAAAGAGAGCTTATGAATGGCTCAAGGAAATAAAGTCAAGAAACAAAGATTATCAAATGAAGTTGGTTTTGTATACTATAACAAAAGACAATTGTCTTGATTATAACGATAAAATATCTGATGTATTATCGAAATTATCTGATTTTGAGTGTGAATTTATGGAAAAAAATCCTGGTGTTTGTCAATTCCGTAGTTTTGGTGCTTTTCCTTATGGCAAAAAATCTATATTGTGTAATGCGATTTCAAAATCTAATAGACGCATTGAAAGTGTCAATAGTAATATTTTTTCATCATTAGAACCATCATTGATATTAGCTAGTGTTGTAGCACTATGGGATGTTGGTTTAGTTGTTGGTATTGTTATTTATATATTCTATAATTTAAATTAAACAAAGGGGATATAGATATGTTTAGAAACAAATTTATTAAGTTTTTTATGTTGTCGATTTCTTTATTAATGTTACCAAATCCATTTGCATCTGCTATGAGAGTAGAAAAAAGAACATTGAATATTGTTTTTTATGGCGAGAAGAGTAATGGTAAGACATTCTTTATAAAAGCATTATGTGGTTATAATGGTGAAGATATTTATATTGGTGATATCCTCAAAGAAGAAGGAAACGAAAACATAACAGCAGAAGACTACGGTTCAGAAGTTGGCGCAACAGAAGTTGGCTATGAGTATAGCACATACATGGAAGTGAAATTTCCAAATGAAGAATCAGCGAAAGAGTTAGAACTCTCTATACATGATACTGAAGGAGGTGCATTTGGTAATATAGAATGTTCAGAATGTATAGAAAATGCGGATATTATTGTAATGACGGTGAAAATTAATGAAGAAGACAATCAAGGTATATCTGAAAGAATGCGTAATTTATATAATTCATTTGTTCAAAAAAGAAATAATAAACTTACTAATGCTCGTGGAAATAGTATAAAATTTATATTTTTATGTACAATGGCTGACAAATTTATCGAAAATTCAAAAAGAGCACAAGAATGTCCGATTGCAGAAGTAACAGGCCATAATATGTTTAAAGCATGCGAAAGGAGTATTGGAGACTTTGATGGAACAATAGATAGCTGTATTGGTACTGTAATTGCTTCTGTAAGAATGAACGATATTAACGATGGGAGCGATAATGAACGTATGTCTTTAGGCGTAAATAGATTTAAAGGTTTAATTGACAATTTAGTACATCAACATATTGGAGCTAATTATTATTATAAGAGGTTATCTAATCGAATTGTTAAGAAGCCTCTAGCTCCTAGTTATATGTTTAATAGAGGGTACGGAAGAAGAAGTGAAGGTTATGGAAAAAAGAAAACCAGCCTCAAAGGATCGTTTAGTTGAAATTAATTGTAGGTGGTTGAATAATTATGAAACGATTTATTTTATTCTTTGTTATTTGCTTGTTTTCGATTCAAAATCTGTTTGCGTTTGATTATTTGACACATGAACAAATATCAATATCGGTTGCTGGACTTTTTAACTTTAAAAATAAAAATTTATTTTGTCAATTTAAAAATGGAAGCAATTTTCCAGACCGAGATTCTAGGCAAGGTCTACGTACTCTGTACTATTACCATTTTTATAATCCAAGCGATATAGACGCAAAAGAAAGAAAAAAAAAGAGCGCTCTAACCTATATGTATAATTTTTATTGTAAAGCAATACTAAATCATAAAAAAGGTAATTATGAGGAAGCTATGTTTAACCTTGGTTGCGCAGCTCACTATATTCAAGATATGTGTTGTATGGTTCATCAAATGGATTGGTATAGTAATCTTTATAATCTTGTGAAGATTGACCTCAACAGTAGTAATGAATATCATAAAAAAATAATTAATGCACATGCTGAGTATGAAAAAATAGTTAATAGTGTTGTTATGGATAAAATACAACTACTAGAAGAAAAATATTCAACTTGGAGAAACGAGAATAAATATACTGACCCTAGGAAGTTCGCTGTATATTATGCTGATAACTTATATAAAAATAAACAATTTGATAAAAACACAATGTATAATAAAAATGATATTGAAGATATTGAAGTATCTTGTGCATATAAAGCAACGTATTTTCTTATGCTTGCATTCTTCTCACGTGTGAAATGGACTCCATGACATAGGATAATATATCCAAACCAAAAAACCACGACAAGAAAGTCGTGGCCATATTTATTTTACCCTCTAAATAACCATTTAAAAAACCCCTTACGGCTTTTATTCCCCTCATTATCCCCGATAAGCCCTTGTTGCTGGATTGTACCGGCGTGTAACGC
>JBJEFS010000070.1:0-2902 GCA_051874325.1 Anaeroplasma sp. | reverse complement strand
TTTCTTGTGCAATATCTGTTTCTTCTGTGATATTTTCACTTGCACTTTGAATCTCATTTGTATCATCTATTTCGTTTATAAACTCATCATTACTTGCTATATTACTTTCACTTGAATTTGCTTGTGTATTTTTTATTATCAAAGCAGTCATAACTAATGCAATTATTAGAGCTACCATTATTAAACTTATTAACTTTTTATTTTTCATAACTTATCATCTCCTTTTGCCTTAATTATACTGATTTTAGATAAAGTCGCAAATGTATAAAATATTTAATTATAAATTTATAAAATATAATAATATTTCTCTTTTAGTTTGTAATATAGTATGTATTTGAAAGGGTTTGTAAGGGAAAACTTTGTAATGTGTTCACACATATAAATAATCACAACCATTTTATTGTGTTCACACACTATCTAACATTTCGTTCTTGTCGTAATTTTTCTCTTTTGTTGTGTTCTTCCACACATTGAATAATAAAATCTTCTACTTTACCAGACTCTTTAATTTTAGTTGGTATGTACTTTTCTATTCTTTCATTGTGTATCTTTATAAACTCTTTTTGATTAGGTTTTTCTTTATCTAATAAGTTTTCTATTTTTTCTTCAGATATAGTTCCTTCTTGCTGCATTTTCTTTAATGTTATAGCTTGACTTAAACTTGGAGAAACTTCATCATATTGTAATTTATTTAAAATTACATATTGATAATCTTCTTCTAAATAAGATAATTCAACAGCTGGTCTAAATGCTATTCGCTTATTATCTACTTCTTCTAATAATTCTGGTATTAAATAAGTAAGGCGAATATATCTTCTTATATTCTCTCTGCTTTCTCCAACCTCATTGCCTAATATTTCATCTGTTCTTAACTTTGCCACCACTGGTGTCGAAGTTTCACTTTCTTCTAAATCAACTCTTTTACCTTGATGTTTCATTGCTTCTAATTTCATCTTATATGCAAATGCTTTTTCGCTAGGCAATATTTCTTCTCTTTGAATATTACTATCTACCATAAGAATAGTTGCTTCATCATCTGTTAAATCTTTAACTATACATCTTATTGCTTTTATTCCAGCAAGCTCACAAGCTCTTTTTCTTCTATGACCAGAAATCATTTCATAAGTTCCATTTTCTTTTGGTCTAACAATAACAGGTAATATCACACCATATTCCTTTACACTCTTTACCATATCTTGCATTTTGTCATCATTATTTACCTTAAAAGGATGGTTAGGAAAATCCCTTATTTTACTTATTTCAATTTCTTCTACTTTTTCTGCATTTTCATAATCTCTTTGTGCTTGATTAGTAAATAAATCATCTAACTTTGGAAGTTTCATTTTTTGATTTTGTTCTTTCATTGTCTAAAACCTCCTTTGCTAAATTTTTATATGCTTCTGCAACTGGACTATTTTTGTCAAATTCAAATATACTTTTACCTGTCGATGTAGATTTTGCTGTATTTATAGCTTTAGGAATTTCAGTATCATAAATTTTTACATATTGCCCATAATTATCAATTATTGTATCTCTTACATCTTTTGATAAGTTAGTTCTTTTATCTACAAGTGTAAGTAATACTCCTCCAATTTTTAGATTAGAGTTAATTTGTTTATGAACTCTAGTAACCGTTTTTAGCAAATGTCCCATACCTTTAGCTGCTAAATATTCTCCTTGAACAGGAATTATTATTTTATCGCTACAAGCTAGAGCATTTATTGTTATCATTCCTAAACTAGGCATACAATCAATTAAGATATAATCGTAGTTATCTCTTATATCTTTAATAGAGTTTTTAAGTGTAAACTCTCTGCTCATTGCATTTACTAAAGAAAATTCTATTGCTGATAAATCTAAATTAGATGGAATTAAATCTACTCCCTCTTTATGATGAAGTATTGCCTCTTGTACATTTATTTCATTATCACAAATAGTATCTGACATTAGTGTTCCAATAGTGTTTTGCAATTCATCTTGATTATAGTACCCCATACAAGTTGTTAAGTCGCCTTGAGGATCTGCATCAATAAGTAATACTTTTTTACCTTGTTTAGCAAGAGCTACACCTAAAGAAAAAGTGGTAGTTGTTTTTCCAACTCCACCTTTTTGATTTGCTATTGCTATAACTTTACTCATTGGCATTCTCCTGTTCTTCTTTTCTTTTTCTTGATTGTTCTCTAAAACTTACAAATTGGTCATAGTATTCATGCTCTTTTATATCCTCGATATATTCTTCTGCATTTTCTATGAAATCCTCAATAGTATTATTTATTGTCATACACATTTCCTTATAGCTTGGGGCATCATAAAGTTCTTCAAAATATAGTGTTAAGCTCTCTGCTATTTCATTTTCCATATCTACCAAATAATATAAGTTTTCACACATTGCTGGTATATCTTGTTTAAATGCTTGTTTTATATCATCTGTCGATAGCATTTGATATAAAAGAGTATTTAGACTATTTTCTGAAATTCTAGCAAAATGTAATGAATTTCTTAATCTATCTTGTGCATTTTTTATTCTTCTCATCTCATCTTCTGTTTTTTCTTCTTTTACAAGTAGATTACTTATTTCTGCCATATCAGGATCCATCCATGTTTCATATTTAATACAGTCTTTTACTGTATTTATTAACATTGCTTTTATTGTTTCGTGCAATGTTCTTTCATCTAATCCCTCTAAAGCCTTATCAATTAGTAAATCATCTTGTACTTCGTATTTGTTTTCAAAATCATAAATTGTTTTTTTCATTTAAAATTACCTCCTTAAATTTGAATTTGGGAGGCAAAAAAATAAAGCTAATTTTTCAATTAACTTTTTGTTAGATATTATTTCAATAACTGCATTTTTATCTCAAGGAATTTAAAATTCTGTGTCGAATAATATAAAATGTAATCC
>JBJEFS010000069.1:0-2905 GCA_051874325.1 Anaeroplasma sp. | reverse complement strand
CTAAACATGCATTAAATAATAGTGTTGATTTGGTTATAGAATTACCATTTATCTATTCAACACAAAGAGCAGATATATTTGCAAAAAACGCTGTAGATATTTTAAACTATTTCAAGGTAGATGAAATATGGATTGGAAGTGAAGAAAACAATATTGAGCTTTACAAAAAATGTTATGAATTAGATACTAATCCATCTTTAGACAATGGTATCTCATATAAAGCAGCTAAAATGAATCAAATGTCTTTAGCAAGTAATGATATTTTAGGCTATGGATATTATAAAGCTATTAAGAATAACTCATATAATATTAGACTAAATACAATTAAAAGAATATCATCAAATTATTTAGATAAGCTTCCAAGTGATAAAAATATAACCTCTGCTCTAGCGATTAGAAGTAATATAAATCTTATTTATAGCTATTGTCCATCATTCGTTGTTGATGATTTCCATAAAATATTAGATGAGAATAAACTATTTAGCTTTTTAAAATATAAAATTTTATCCTCTACAGCTAATGAATTAAAAGAAATATTTTTTGTTGATGAGGGAATAGAAAATAAATTATTTGATATATATAAATACGACAATTTAAACGATTTTATCAATCACTTAACTAGTAAAAGGTACACTAGTACAAGAATAAAACGAATGCTAATATATGTTTTAACAAATGTAAAAAAAGTTGATATAAATCAAATTCAAAATATAAAAATACCTTATTGTAGAGTTCTAGGATATAATCAAAAGGGAAAAGAATATTTAAATACGATCAAAAAAGAAATAATAATTTATACAAATATAAAGAATAATCTTCATTATTCCTTAGATATTGAACTAAGAATAAGTAAATTATTTGATTTTATTTTTAATCTAGATTTATTTAGATTAGAACAAAAGGGTCCAATTGAAAAATAAAAACTACAAGACTATTGAATTAACAATACTTGTAGTTTTTTTTTTAAAATAATTGATTCAATAATACATCAGCTTCTTCAAAACCAGCCTCTGATGCTTCTATCAATAAAGTATGAGCATATTCCTTATCTTCATCAATTCCATCACCATAGTAATAGCATTGAGCTAGTTTAATCTTTGATAATGAAAAACCAGATGCAGCTGATTCCTCAAAATAATTAAATGCAGCTTCTAAATCAAAATCAGGATTATCCCTTTGACTATAATATTCACCTAATTCGTATTGAGCTAATTCATCACCATAATCAGCAGACTCTTTAAAATTTTTCAATGCTTCCTTTATATTCTTAGGCACACCCTGACCATATTGAGAACATTTACCTAACATATAATATGAATAAGCTGAATTTTGTTTTGATGCTTTTTTAAACCATTTAACAGCTTCCTTATAATCTTGTTTTATTATACCATCATAATAACATGTTCCTAATAACTCCATAGCTTCAATATTATTTGCTATAGCAGATTTTTTATACCACATCATCGCAAGGTCATAATTTTTTGATGTACCATAGCCATAATAATAGCATTTACCTACATTTAACTGCCCTAATGCATCACCCAATTCAGCAGCCTTCATATATGTTTCAAAAGCACTTTGCAAATTCTCAGAGGTTCCAATTCCATTTAAATAACAATCTCCTAAAGCATTTATTGATTTTAAATGATTATATTCTAACCCCTTATGGAACCACTCAAATGCTTTACAATCATTAGTAGCCACTCCTATTCCGGTTTTATAGCACATAGCAGTTTCATACATTGCTTCTGGATTATTATGAATTGCAGATAGTTCATACCATCTAAATGCTTCTTCTTTATTGATTTTAACACCATAACCGAAATAATAATGATCTCCTATCTTTTCCTCAGCTAATGAATATCCCTGCTCAGCGGCTCTCATATACCATTTGAAAGCCTCCTCATATGAAAGACTTAAATCATTTCCTTTGTAATAAAGTTCACCTAAAATATACTGAGCCTCTGCACAACCATTACTTGATGCCTTTTTATAGAATTGAATAGCTTTATTTTTATCAACCTTAGTGCCATTTCCATTATAATAACAATCACCCAAATTTTTATATGCAGTACCATCACCCAATGAAGCAGCAGATTGATAAAGCTTTATTGCTTTAGCATAGCTCTGTTCAACGAATATACCCGAAAAATACATATTGGCTAAATCATTAGTTGCTTGAGGATGATTTTTTAAAGAGGCAGAATATAAATAATCATAAGCCTTAGAGAGATTTTTCTTAACACCTAAGCCATTCAAATACATACATCCAACATTATATGTTGCATTTAAATCTCCATTTTTTGCGAACTTCTCATATATTTTTAAAGCCTCAGAATAATCAATATCACCATAATAATAGCAATTTGCTAAATGATACAATGCATCATTATCTCCATTATCAGCTGCAAGCTTATAATATTTAGCAGCAAGTACTGTATCTGGAGATGTACCAATTCCATAATAATAACAATCTGCTACACCACAATATGAGTCCTCATTGTTTTGTTCAGCTGATTTAAGATAGCATTCAAAGGAACTAATATCATTTTGTTCAACACCTATGCCATTACCATACATATAACCTAAATAAAATTGTGAAGTAGAATCAAAATCAATTGAACTAAATAGATTATAGGCCTCTTGGTATTCTTCATTAAAATATTTTTCAGTAGCTTTAGATAAAACTGCTTCCAACTCTTGAGGTGACATTTTAATTTCTTCAACAATTTCCTTTTTTGACTCTTCAGTAACTTCCTCTTTTACTTCTTCAGTAACTTCCTCTTTTACTTCTTCAGTAACTTCCTCTTTTACTTCTTCAATAACTTCCTCTTTTACTTCTTCAGTAACTTCCTCTTTTACTTCTTCAGTAACTTCCTCTTTTACTTCTTCAGTAATTTCCTCT
>JBJEFS010000068.1:0-2910 GCA_051874325.1 Anaeroplasma sp. | reverse complement strand
TTAGCGAATTCTAAATTATATCAAAGATTTACAAAATATAACAAAAAAGTTTAGAAGAATTGCGAATAGATATTTATGTAAAATATTGTAAAAATATAAGTAAGTTTATCTTGAAAAAGGAGCGTGGTATGAGTGTGAAATGATTGATTTAAATTAAAAGAAAGGAGAGATTTAATTGAAAATGATGAAGAAGTTATTTTCGTTTTTCTTAGGAAGTCTGATGTTGGTTACCGGCACGAATGTTTTGGCTGGCGGTAATGATAAAGAAGATAGTAAGTCGCCTAGCTCTTCAAAGCGTTTGCCCATTATAAATATAGCGGTAGTTGGTGATGATGATAAAGGAAAAGAGAATTTTATAAAGTCATATACCGAGATAAAAGGTGAAAACTATCATGGTGTTCAGTCTTATAAATTGAAATATAAAGAACAAATAATAAAATTTTTTGATATACCATCAGATTTAGGTAGAGATTCCGATAATGAATTTGAAGAAAAGTGGATAAATAATTTTTTAAGAAGTTCAAAGAGAAATCGTGGTGTACCTTTTTGTGCATACGTAATTATTTGTCTGAATGTAGAAACCGAAAAAGATAAATTAGTGAAGAGAGCTTATGATTGGCTTGAAGAAATAAAATCAAGAAACAAAGATTATCAAATGAAGTTGGTTTTGTATATTATAACAAAAGAAAATTGTTTGAACTATAACGATAAAATATCTGGTGTATTATCGACATTATCTGATTTTGAGTGTGAATTTATGAAAAAAAATCCTAGTGTTAGCCAATTCCGTAGTTTTAGTGCTTTCCCTCATAGTAAAAGATTTATATTGAATGATGCAATTTCAAAATCTAATAGACGTATTGAAAATGTCAATAGTGATATTTTTTCATTATCAGAATCATTAGTACCGTTATTTAGTATTATTTTAGCGCTATGGGATATTTCTTTAGTCGTGGGTATTATTGTCGTTTGTATATTTTATAATTCAAATTAAACAAAGGAGTTCATAGTTATGTTTAGAAACAAGTTTATTAAGTTTTTTATGTTGTCGTTTTCGTTATTAATGTTATCAAATCCATTTGCATTTGCTATGGCAAACAAAAGAGTATTGAATGTTGTTTTTTATGGCGATAAATCTAATGGTAAGACATTCTTTATAAGAGCATTATGTGGTTATAATGGTAACGAAATTTATATTGGTGAAGACGACAAACAAGTTGGTGAAGACGACGCGCAAGGTCAAGTTAACGCAACAGAAGTTGGCGATGAGTACAGAACGTTTATGAACATGCAGTTGCCAGGGGAAGCAGTAGAGAGAGAATTAGAACTATCTATATATGACACTGAGGGAGGTTCGTTATCACAGATAGAATGTTCAGAATGTATGAACAATGCGGATATTGTTGTGATGACGGTGAAAGTTTGTCGAGGAGAAAATAATCAACGTATAGTTGATAAAATGTATGAATTATATAATTCATTTTGTGATAGAAGAGCTTTTGGTAGAACTAGAGAGGGCGCTTGTATTAATAATCGTGGGAATAGTATGAGATTTATATTTTTATGTACAATGACTGACCAATTTATTGAAGATCAAGGAACGTCAGCAATTTGTACGACTGATTTTATATCAACTAATAATATGTTTGTGGCATGCGAAAATAGTATTTTAAGAACAAATGGAATAATTGGCAGTATTGGTACTGTAATGGCTTCTGTAAGAATGATAGATGTGAACGATGGGAGCGATAATGAACGTATGTCTTTAGGCGTAAATAGATTTAAAGGTTTAATTAGAAATTTAGTGCGTAATCGTAACGACGGCAATAATCCTTATTATTATACGAATTTAACTATGCCAACTCGTATAAAAAAGCCTTTAGCTCCTTCGTATATGTTTAATAGCGGGCACGGAAGAAGAAGTGAGGGTTATGGAAAAAAGAAAACCAGCTTCAAAGGATCGTTTAGTTGAAATTAATTGTAGGTGGTTGAATAATTATGAAACGATTTGTTTTATTTTTTATTATTTGTTTGTTTTCGATTCAAAATCTGTTTGCGTTTGATTACCTTACACATGAACAAATATCAATATCCGTTACTAAATTTTTTAATATTTTTAAAAATGAAAATTTATATGGAAGTTTTATAAATGGAAGCAATGCTCCAGACTTTATTTATAGGCATAGTCTAATGACTCTGTACTATTCTCATTTTTATAATCCAGAAGATCCCAGAGCAGAAAACAACGCTTTAACCAAGATGTGTAATTTTTATGATATAGCATTGCAATATTATAGGGAAGGTAAACATACAAAAGCTATGTTTAACCTTGGCTGCGCAGCTCACTATATTCAAGATATGTGTTGTATGGTTCATCAAATGAATTGGTCTGCAAATATTCCTAACATTTTTGTGATTGATCGCAACAGTAGTAATCCATATCATATAGAAATAATTAATGCACATGCTGATTATGAAAAAGCAGTTAATTGTGCTGTTATGGATAAAATAACACCACTACCAGCATCAGAAAAACTAAGAAAAGATTTAGATGGTAAATATTTAGACGGTGAAGAAGTCGTATCTACTGACCCTAAGAGTTTCGCTATGTATTATGCTAATGAATTATATAAAAATAAACAATTTAATAAAAATACAAAGTATTCTAGGTCTGATATTGAAGATATTGAAGTATTTTGTGCATATAAAGCAACATATTTTCTTGTACGTGCATTTTTGAATTTCTTTAGAATGATATAGGATAATTCCAAACTAAAAAACCACGACAATAAAGTCGTGGCCATATTTATTTCACCCTCTAAACAACCATTTAAAAAACCCCTTACGGCTTTTACTCCCCTCATTATCCCCGATAAGCCCTTGTTGCTGGATTGTACCGGCGTGTAACGC
>JBJEFS010000067.1:0-13210 GCA_051874325.1 Anaeroplasma sp. | reverse complement strand
AAAAAGTCTAGATAAAACCTAGACTTTTATGTGTTCATAACTGGAGGCCCCGACCGGATTTGAACCAGCGATCAGGCAGTTGCAGTGCCGTGCCTTACCACTTGGCTACAGGGCCATATTTAGAAACAATAATATTATAGCAAAGTGAAAGTATATTGTCAAATATAAATTTAATTTTTTCTTAATCCTTTTTTCTATATCAATTATAAAACTTTTTTAATTTAATTATTGAAAGTCAAATAATTAAATAATATAATAAAAAATATGTTATGTGGAGGATGATTTATGAAATTAGCTTTTGATAATAATAAGTACCTTGAATTACAATCAAAGCAAATACTTGATAGAGTAAATCAATTTGGAGATAAATTGTATCTTGAGTTTGGAGGTAAATTATTTGATGACTTTCATGCATCAAGAGTTTTACCTGGTTTTATGCCAGATTCAAAGCTAAGAATGCTTTTATCTTTAAAGGATAAGGTTGAAGTAGTTATTGTGATTAATTCAAATGATATACAAAAAAACAAAATAAGAGGAGATATTGGCATTAATTATCAAGCAGAGGTTTTTAGATTGATTGATGCGTTTAAATCTGCAGGGTTATTTGTTGGTTCTGTGTGTATTACTCAGTATCATGATGTTCCTCAGGTAGAAATTTTTAAAAATAAATTAAAAAATTTAGGTGTTAAAACATATCTTCATTATGAAATAGAAGGGTATCCTCATGATATAAATAAGATTATTAGCGAGGAAGGCTTTGGAAAAAATGAATATATAGAGACACAAATGCCAATAGTCGTAGTTACTGCACCAGGACCAGGTTCAGGGAAAATGGCTACATGCTTATCTCAGCTTTATAATGAAAATAAGCGAGGAATAAAGGCGGGATATGCGAAATATGAAACATTTCCTATTTGGAATATTCCTCTAAAGCATCCTGTTAATTTGGCATATGAAGCTGCAACAGCTGATTTAAATGATGTTAATATGATTGATCCATATCATTTAGAAGCTTATAATAAACTAACCGTTAATTATAATAGAGATGTAGAAATTTTTCCTGTATTAAAATCAATGTTTGAAGCAATTTATGGTTTATCACCATATAAATCACCTACTGATATGGGTGTAAATATGGCTGGTTTTGCTATTTGTAATGAGGATGAAGCTGCAAGGGCTTCAAAAGATGAAATAATTAGAAGATATTTAAATTCATTAGTTGATTTTAGAAATGGGAAAGTTAAACAGGATACTGTTGATAAAATTGCTCTATTAATGAGGCAATTAGGTATAACAATTAGTGATCGGAAATGTGTTGCCGTTGCAAATCAAAAGGCAGAAAAAACAAATACTGTTTCAATGGCTCTTGAATTAGGAGATGGACATATTGTAGATTCTAAAACATCAGATTTATTATCAGCTCCTGCTGCCTTAATATTGAATGCACTTAAGTATTTAGCAGGTATAAATGATGATTTAGTATTATTATCTCCATATATTATAGAACCGATTTCTGATATGAAAGTAAATATTTTAGGAAACAAAAATCCACGTTTACATGCAGATGAAATTTTAATTGCTTTAGCGATTTCTGCTCAGACAAATCCATTGGCTGAACTCGCAATTAAGCAATTACCTAATTTAGCATTTTCTCAAGCTCATTCAAGTGTTATTTTAGCTGAAGTTGATTATTCTATATTCAAAAAACTAAAGATTGAAGTTACTTCAGAACCTGAAACTTATGCTCAAAAGTTATATAACTAATAAAAAACAAATTATTTAAATAGTATATAAGTCTTAAATATGCTAATAATATATGTGGAGAATAATCTCTAGTTTATATTAGCATGTGAGGTGAAAATATGAAAAAGAAGGTTACTTGTCGTCCTTGTAAAGAACAAAATAATTGGGAAATTGAGGACGAAAATGGTGTTGTGTTAAGCAAACACTATCAAACAAAGGAGGCCTGTGTTAAGGCAGGTAGAAATCTTGCTGCAGAATGTGGTTGTGAATTACTTGTGGAAGATGAAAATAATTAATACGTAGATAAAGGGCTTTAAGCCCTTTTTATTATATATAGTTTTTTAAACTAGATAATCTAATATCTTGAAACTTTTTATATATTATAGTATAATCACTATTGGTGATTTAAGTGTTTAATGAAAAAGAAATTAAAGAAATAGAAAAACAGAATAAAAAATTAAATGATAAAAATAAAAAAATTGAGGAAAGAAGATTAAAAAATAATATAAAGAATATTAGGAAAAACGAACAAGAGGAAGAAAACAGACCAAAAAAGGAAGCTAAAAAGAAAAAAAAGAAATATTTAAGAAGCCTTAGTAACCCTCCTAAACGCTCAGTTCTTGAGGAAATTGGCAATTCAATTACTCATGGTGTTGGAAGTATACTTGCTGTGATTGCCTTAATATTACTTTTATTAAAGTCTGATACACCTTTAAAAGTATTAGCATCCCTAGTATATGGACTATGTATGTTTATTATGATGCTAATGAGCTGTTTATATCATGCCTTTAAATATGGCTCTAAGGTAAAATTTATTTGGCGTAGATTTGATTACTCTTCAATATATCTGTTAATTGGTGGTACATTTGCTCCTATTTACTTGATTTATTGGGGTAATACTCTTGGAATTGTTTTGTTTATTATTCAATGGGTATTAATTATTACTGGAATTACATTTGTTTGTATTTTTGGTCCAGGAAGGCTAAGATTGTTGCATTATACAATGTATTTTGCAATTGGGTGGAGTGGAATATGTTTTATACCAGATTTTATAAATAATAATTTACCATTATTATGGTCTATTTTATTTGGTGGTGTTATTTATACCTTAGGTATGATTCCCTTTGCTAAAAAGAATTGTAAATCGGCTCATTTCATTTGGCATTTTTTTGTTCTTTTAGGATGTGCAGTACAATTTATCGGAATTTTTCTATTTATTTATTAAAATATCAGAAAGTAAGTTTAATAGATTAAAATGGTGTATCAGCTTTGTATGTTGATACACCATTTTTGTATAAATTATTTTTAATTGACTGTAGAATTGGTATTTTGTTTATTTTTTTTGTAGTTGTAGATACTAATAAATATCATTAATGATCCAGCAACAATAGCAAGAATAATTCCAACTATCCATTGAGGGATGGTTGATCTAAAACTATCATTTTGAATAATACAATTATTTATTACTATTATTGGAGCTGCTGTAACAAAGGCTATCGATGCAAAACTTGTTTGAGAGCTATATTTAGCTGTTAAAAATTTTATTAATTTACTAAATAAAAACATTCCAGTAAAGTATCCAGCTAAATAGAAGCCTAATATTTTTATATTTGGTAAAAATGTATCAAAATAATTTGGACTGAAAAATGATAGTAGTTCTGTTATCATATTTAAAAAAGGATAATATAAGCCTAGTGATAAAAAAACAACTGCAAAATCAACTCCAGGAATAATAAAAGTCGATGAGGTAATTAATCCAATAATCGCAATACTTATTAAATAACCTAAATCTGGATCATTAGGGAATTCTGTCTCTGTTGATTTTGAAATTAGTAGGTTATAACATATTATTGTTGCAAAAATAATTGAAAATACTATCCAGCAAGAAATCTTCTTTATATCCTTCCTAGATTTATAAAACATTTCAGGAATAGAACCAAGTATTAGTCCCAATATTACTAATGTTGTTGCTAATGGGAAATGCTTGAATAATAAATCAACACTAAAGGCAGCGAGTATTGCACCAATTCCATATCCTAGAATTAAAAATAAAAGAAAAATAATATTTTTCTTAAAATCCTTAAAAATATTAGCTATTGAATTTACCATCAAGAGATATATACCTAGAATAATTGCAATAGTTGAAGCACTTAATCCAGGTATACCCATACTAATTAAGCCTAATAAAATTCCCTTTAATAGTACGATTATATTATTTTTGGTTGTACATTCATAAGTCATAAGATTTGACCTCCGATTTAATTATACCATAATTATTTTTGTTTCACTCATTTTCATAAAAAAAATATAAAAAAATATTATATAATATAAATATTATGAGGAGGATTTATCATGAAAATTATCCATACTGCAGATTTACATCTAGACTCAAGTTTAGAATCAAATTTAGATTCGATTAAAGCTAAAGAAAGAAAAAGAGAACTATTGTTAAATTTTGAAAGACTTGTATCTTATGCAAATACGAATAATATTGAAGCAATAATCATTGCTGGTGATCTTTTTGATAAGCCTCGTGTATCCATTAAGACAAAAGACTATGTGATGGATATAATTGAGAGTAATAGAAATATAGATTTTATTTATTTGTCTGGAAATCATGATGAGGATGTATTTTTTAATTTTTTAGAACAAAAACCAGATAATTTACTTATTTTTGACTCAAAGTGGAAAACAATTAATTATAAAGATGTTGACATTACAGGAATTTCTAAAACTTTTACTAAAAGTGATACAATGTATGATTTGTTAAATTTAGATAAAAATAGATTGAATATTGTTGTTATGCATGGTGATATTGAAAGTGAGATTAACTTAACAAGCTTAAAACATAAAAATATTGATTATTTAGCTTTGGGGCATATCCATAAGTACCAAAAAGGTGAATTAGATGAAAGAGGAACATATGTCTATAGTGGTTGCTTAGAAGGAAGAGGATTTGATGAGATTGGTCCAAAAGGATTTGTTTTGTTGGAAACAAGTATAAAAAAAATTAAATCACAGTTTATTCCATTTTCAAAAAGGGAGCTTAGAGAAATAAATGTTGATATTTCAGATAGTGAAAACTGGAGTGAAATTAGAAGAAAGATTAACATAAAGTTAAATTCAGTACCTAAAACTGATATGGTTAAGATAAAATTAACTGGTTATTATGATTTAAGACTTATTAAACAGATTGAACTTTTAACTGAATCATTAAATGAACAATTTTATTTTGCAAAAGTTGATGATAGATCAAAATTAAGAATTAATCCTATGGATTACGAAAATGATATCTCCTTAAAAGGTGAGTTTATTAGAAATGTTTTAGCCAGTGGTTTGTCTGATGAAGAAAAAAACCAAGTTATTGAATATGGTATAAAAGCCTTGATGAAGGAGGAAATCTAAATGAGAATACTTAGTTTATATATTGATAGCTTTGGTACCTTATCAAATTATACTTGTGATTTTAATGCAGAAATGAATAACATATATGAGGAAAATGGATGGGGCAAAACTACTTTGACTGTTTTCATTAAATCAATGCTATATGGATTAAATAACAAGCAAGAGAGAATTCGATATACTCCTTGGACAAACTTGAGTAGCTTTGGTGGTAGTCTATTTATTGAAGTGGATCAAAAAAAATATCGCATTGATAGAACTTTTAATCCTCAAAAGGCATCACTAGATACATTTAAAATCTATGATTTACAAACTAACACTGAATTGGTTAACTATCCTAATAATTTAGGTGAAAAATTTTTAAATTTGAGTGAAGGTTCTTTTGAAAGAAGTGTTTATATACCTCAAAAGGATTTAGAAGAAGGCTTTGGTAGTGATATAGAGGCTAAACTTGCTAATTTGATTGGTGGTACTAATGATTCACAAACTTTTGATGAGGCTATTGTAATCCTAAAGAATAAGACAAAGGAATTAAGATTAAATAGCAAAAAAGGATTGATCTTAGATAAGAAAAAAGAACTTGATTTGTTGGAAAATGAGCTAACTGAGTGTGTGAATAAAATGGATGGTATATCTACTATTCAAAGTGAGATTAAGGAAATAAATGAAAAGATTAATGCTCTTGTTGAGGAGAAAAAACAAGTAAATCAAAAAATTATTAATTATACTCGTGAGCAGGATAAGAAGGTTAAACTTGAGATAGCTAAAAAATACCAAGAGGATATAAATAATACTAAAAAAAGTTTGGACGAGAATAATCAGATTTTTAATAATCAAAATATTACTGTAGATGATGTTTTAGCTATTCGAGCTAAGAATAAAGAACTGATTAATCTAAAAACTGAATATGAACTTAAAAAAGGTGAAACTAGAATCATTGATAAGCTATCAACCTTAAAGGAGGATTTTAATTTTGGTGGTAAAATTCCTAGTGAGGAAGAGATAAGTAAAATAGGTAAAAAGATTGAAAAAATCCAAAATATTAAAAATATGATAGCTGTTCATACTGCAGAGCCAGAAAAAAAGAAGCCTATTGGTGGTATTATTCTTTTAATTTTTAGTACTTTAATACTTATTACAGGTGTTTCTTTTTTAGTTCTGTCTTCAATATACTCTATTGATTATTTAATACCTGGATGTATTATTTCAGGTATTTCCGTTATTGGTTATATTTTCTCTGTAATTTTGTTTATTATAACTAATTCACATAATAATAATTTAGATACTGGTAAAGTTAGAAATTACGATTTTGAATCACGCTCCTTAGAGGAAGAAATTAGAGAATTTTTTGGAAGATATCATTTATATTCTTCTGATTTTAGTAATAATCTCTACATTATTAGGAGTAATGCCGCTAAGTATCGAGAAGCAATGAATGAGTATGATGATTTGAATGAAGAAAATAATAGAATAAAAAATAAAATATGTGAATTAGAAGAGATAGTTATGAATTTTATTAAGAGGTTCAACACTACTGCACAGACATTCGAAGAAAAAATTGGCGAACTAAATACTCATCTAAGAAAAAAGGATGAGTTACAAGGTGAATTAATTAAAAAGGAAATGATTTTAAAGCAGTATATTTCACTTAATAAATTAGATAACATATCAGAAGAAAAAATTGATTTAGATGTTTTAAATTCTAAAATTTTGCAAATAGATGACCAAATAACAGAATATAATAATGATAAGACTACCCTTTCAAATAAAATAATTGAGTATGAAAGTGATATCACAAAATATGATGAGTTGTCTATGCAAAGGGAAGTGTTGATTGAAGAAATTAAGAATTTAGAAAATGAATATAATATATTAAATTTGACTATAGAATATTTATCAAATTCGCAGAAATCCTTATTAGAAAAATATGTAAGTCCTATGAAGGAAAGTGCCAATAAATATGTATCTCTATTATTAAAAAATAATAGTGAATATAGTATTGATGTTAATTTCAAGTTTCAATTTATAACAAATAGTGGATTAAAAGGAATTGATTTGTATTCTAGAGGCTATCAAGCGATAATTTCATTATGTATGAGGTTGGCATTAATTGATTGCTTATATCCAAATGAAAAGCCATTTGTAATATTTGATGATCCATTTGTTAACTTTGATGATGAGAAATTAGAGCAATGTAAAAACTTAATTATAGATATTTCCAAAAAATATCAAATATTATATTTTACTTGTCATGACTCAAGATTGATAAAATAATGTCGAAAAAGTAATAAAAATAGGTAATTTTGGAATAATATATATGAGGTGATAATCATGCTTGATACAAATAAGCAATTTAATGAGAAAGACCCATATAGTAAAAATCCAATTTTCAAAACTGAAAAAAAATTAAATATGATAAGGAACACCTGTATTAGAGCAGATATGGATTATATGAATGAAACATCTAAGGAAATATTCTTAGCAGAACCTCATTCTAATGATCTTTATGTTCAAAATTAATATTGTGTATACTTATATTTTATAAGCATATCGTAAAAAAGATATGCTTATTTAAATTTAAATAGTTAATTGATATTTTCATCAATTATTTACTTATAATTTTAAAAGTGGTAAAATACGAATAAAAGAAAAGAGGGAAAATATGAAATATACTAAATTACAATCTAAATATGTTGAAGAAATTCAATCAAATATAACAATATATTCACATAATAAAACTAAAGCTAGAATTTGTACAATTGAAAATGATGATCCAAACAAAGTGTTTTCAATTGCTTTTAGAACCCCACCGATCAATAATGGTGGTTTAACTCATATTTTAGAGCATTCTGTTTTATGTGGTTCAAAAAAATACCCTGTTAAAGATCCTTTTGTTGAATTACTAAAGAGCTCTCTAAATACTTTTTTAAATGCATTTACATTTCCTGATAAAACAATGTATCCATGTGCTAGTCAAAATGACAAAGATTTTAAAAATTTGATGAGTGTTTATATGGATGCAGTTTTCTATCCACAAATTTATGATCATGAAGAGATATTTATGCAAGAGGGATGGCATTATCATATAACTGATAAGAATGAGCCTATTACATATAATGGGGTTGTATATAATGAAATGAAGGGGGCATTTTCAGACCCACAACAAGTTTTATTTAGAACCTTAATGCATTCATTATATCCAGATACAGCTTATGGATTTGAAAGTGGTGGAGATCCAAAATTTATTCCTGATTTATCATATGAGGAGTTTAAAAATTTTCATTCTAAGTTTTATCATCCAACTAATTCTTATATTTTTATCTATGGTAATTGCGATATGAAGGAAAGAATGGATTGGATTGATACTGAGTATTTATCTAAATTTGATTTAATTGATTTTGACACAAAAATAGCCTATCAAAAGCCATTTGAAAAGCCAATTTATAAAACTGAATATTATCAAATAGGTAAGGATGAAAGGATAAATAATAAAGCATTTTTATCTTATAATGTGGTATTTCCAACAACTCTAGACACAAAGCTAATGATTGCGGTAGATATTCTTATAACTGCTTTGTTTATAACTCCTGGTGCTGTTTTAAAGCAGAAGCTAATTGATGCAAAATTAGGTGAGGATGTAGACTCAGTATTTGATGATGGTCTTCTTCAACCACTTTTATCAGTTATGATTATTAATTCTAATGCTGATTCAGAAGATAAATTCATTAATATTATTGATACTGAGCTAAAAGAAATTATAAAGAATGGATTAGATAAAAAGGTATTAGAATCGCTATTAAATTATGCTGAGTTTAAAGAAAGAGAACGTGCTTTCTCTGCTCGTATGCCACAGGGCTTAGAGATAGAAATGAAGTGTTTAGGCTCGTGGCTTTATGATGATGAGCATCCTTTTGATAAGCTTGAAACTTTACAATATTTTAAAGAATTAAAGGAAGAACTTAATACAGATTATTTTGAAAATATTTTAGAAAAATATATTTTGAATAATAAGCACAAGTCATTTGTTAAATTATTGCCTTCTTATGACATTAAGGATGAGGACAACTCACTTTTAGAAAGAAAATTAAATGATTATAAGGAATCATTAACAGAAGAAGAACTTGATAAGTTAATTGAAAAGAATAAGGCATTACAAGAATATCAAAATACTCCTTCTACAAAAGAAGAAATTGATTCTTTACCAAAATTAAAGCTAAATGATATAAATCCGTATCCTGAGGATTATAATTTAGAGGTAATAGATTCTAATTATAAAATTTTATTAAGTGATTATTATGTAAATGATATAGCCTATGTTAAATATTATTTTGATATTTCTCATATTGATTTAAATAAATTATTATATGTTAATTTATATTCTGATCTATTTAAGCAGCTATCTAATAATAATCATTCATATCAAGAGATAAATCAGCTTATTCAAAACAACACTGGTGGAATGAATATGGGATTATTACCATTTGCCAAATTGAATAATGAAGCTAAGCTTTATTTAACAATTGAATATAGTGCTTTAACAGATAAATGTAAAATAGCTAATAATTTGCTTATCGAAATATTAGAGAATTCTAATATTGAAGATGAAAAAAGAATATTTGAACGTCTATGTGAATTAAAATCTAACCTAGAAATGAGTGTTGTCGGTAGAGGACATCAGGTAAGCTTAACGAGGGCTTTATCATATATAGATGAAACAAATAAATATAAAGATTACATAAATGGTATTGCATATATTGATTTTATTAGTAATTTAGTTAATAATTTTGATAAACTTAAAAATGATTTGTTTAATGAATTAAAAGAAGTAAAATCATTATTATGTAAGGACAACTTTATTTTAGGATTTACAGGCTCTCAGAAGCAATTAAATATGATTAAACCAATACTAGACTATTTCTATGATAGATTAGATGATAATGTATCATATCAACGACATGTATTTAATAATGATATTCTTAATGAAGGTATTAAGACTCAATTTGATGTTAACTATGTGGCTAGGTGTGGCAAGTATTCTCAAGAATATAATGGTGGTATTCAAGTTTTATGCAACTGCTTAAGTATGGATTATTTATGGCAACAAGTACGCGTATTAGGTGGGGCATATGGTTGTATGATGAACGTTGATATGAATGGTAATGTTGGCTTTACAAGCTATAGAGACCCTAATATCGATAGAACCAATAAAAAATATGAAGAAATTATCGATTTTATTGAGAATTTAAATCCTTCTGAAGAAGAATTGTTAAAATATAAAATAGGTGCTATTGGAGCTAGTGAAGTTGTTTTACATGTACGTGATAAAGCCGAAATAGCTAGAACTCGATATTTAAGAGATTTAAATTATGATAAATTAACTGAAATAAGAGGTCAAATTCTTTCTGTGACTAAAGAAGAATTAAAAAATTATGTTTATATTTTTAAAGAGGCATTAGCTCAGAATGCTGTTTGTGTAATTGGAAATTCATCAAAAATTGACTCGGCAAATCTTCAATTTAATAACAAGAGAAGTTTAATAAAATAATAAAATCAAAAAAGGGAATTTTTTAATTCCCTTTTAATTCTTTTAATAAATATGATATTATTTAACCTCGTATGTCCAACCGAAGATATCTTCAAGTTTTCCAGTTTGAATACCAGTTAATGTGTCATAAAGCATTTGTGAAATAGGTCCAATGCTTGGATTATTAAAGAAAATTTCATCCTTATAGGCTAAAACACCAATTGGAGATATAACAGCTGCAGTTCCAGTACCAAATGCTTCAGTCAATTTTCCGTTTTTAGCACTTTCAATTAATTCGTCAATTGATAGCTTTCTTTCCTCAACAGTATAACCCTTAGATTTTAATAATTGAATCATAGAATCTCTTGTTACACCTGGTAGAACAGAACCTTCAAGTGGAGCAGTCACAATTTTTCCATCTATAACAAACATTGCGTTCATTGTTCCAACTTCCTCAACATATTTATGCTCAACTCCATCTAACCATAGTACTTGAGAATATCCTTTTTCTTCGGCTTCGATTTGGGCAAGAATAGAAGCAGCATAGTTTCCACCACATTTTGTAAAGCCTGTACCACCCTTTACTGCACGTACATATTTGTCTTCAACGTAAATCTTAACTGGCTTTAATCCTTCTTTATAATAAGAACCAACTGGTGATAGAATAACCATAAATTTATAATGGTCAGCGTCATGTACACCAAGCTTTGCTTGATATGCAAACATATATGGTCTAATGTATAAAGAAGTACCTGGTAAAGTAGGAATCCAATCAGCCTCAAATTTTACCAAATCATTTATCGCTTGAATAAAATCATCAACTGGTAATTGTGGCATACATAGTCTAGCGTTAGAATTCTGAAATCTTTTTGCATTCATTTCAGGTCTAAATAATAGTATTCTTCCGTCTTGAGTTTTATATGCCTTCATACCCTCGAATGTTTCTTGTGCATAATGAAGTACTAATGCAGCAGGATCAAACTCGATTGGTCCATAAGGTATAATTTTTGGTTCTACAAAGCCTTTTCCTTTGTACCATTCTAGCATAAACATATGGTCAGTATAGTACTTTCCAAAACCTAACTCATTCATATTAGGTTTTTCTTTTGGATTTTTAGTTTTTTCAATTTTAATATCTAACATAAATAACATCTCCTTATGTATTTTACTTTATATTATACGCCTATTTTTAATTTTTTAAAGTGTTAAAAAAAAATAATGATTTTTTCTTTAAAAGTTGTATAATTAAGTAAGTGAGGTATTATATATGAATAATGTATTTTATAATATTGTTAGTATAGTTATTGGTTTAATGTTGATTATGTTTTCTATATCAGTAATAAAAAAGAAAAAAATTAAATTTGGTATTTTAACAATAATTCATGCAATTCTATTTATTTTTTTTGGAATTGGAGGTTTTTTCCTTCCTGAAAAATATTCCTTTATTACAATACTAGGAATGTTGGCATTATGTATATTAATGGCTATATTTATGCTTACATTATATAAGAAAGAGCCAACTAATAAATAGAGCTTGTAATATTTTTACTAATAAGAATTTTTTGTAATTTATTTTATTATAAACATACAAAATTTGAAGATGCAAGGAAAAACCTAAAAATGCTAAACTAAATGCTGCCAAAAATTTCTTATATTTTGTTTTACTTTCGAATAATATTTGGTGACCATTCAATGTTTCAAAAAGGCAGTAAAGGTTATTATTTTTTAAAAATAATGATAAGATAACATTAAAACAAATCATAATTATTAATATGGATATTAATGTTGTTGATGTTTTTGATATTGATGTAAGAAATACATCAATATTATTTTTTTTATTAAATACTTTTTTATTTTTATTTACTTTGCCACTATTGAACAATCTCATTATAATTATTGAAGATAAAAAGGTAAGTGTGAAATATAATAATATAGATATATTTATTTCAGTTAAAACAAAAATTGTATAAGAAATAGATAAGAATGAAAAGGAATACAATAGACTTATTGCTTCCTTTGAATCTATTTCAAAATTGTTTACAGCATTGCAAACTATTTTAGTAGATGCTGGAGCTCCACAAATAATTGAAAGTATTATGATATTAACAGAATTAATATACCGAATATTAAATATGAATTTAAATATTGGAAATAAAAATATTGAGAGCATATTTATTATTTTACTGTTTGATATAAATTCACTGATAATAATTGTTGGTAATAAAACAGGAACAAGCTTAGCTATCCATAAATTACATGTAGATATAACAGCATTTGCTGATATTTCTGGATTATATATTAGAAGAATTAAGACAATAATTAAAAAAATAGTCATTTGCAATCACATTTAATTATATTTAATTAAATAAAAAATATACAAAAAAGTGTTTTAAAACAATAGTTTAAATTGTTAAATTGGAATGTTTTACAAGAAAAAAGACTCTAAATGTTGGATAAGAAAAATTATCCTTATTTAGAGTCTTTAAAATTATCAAAAAAATGGCGATCCGGACAGGATTCGAACCTGCGACCCACGGCTTA